>NZ_JBLWEO010000091.1:0-25913 GCF_048287395.1 Candidatus Electronema sp. PJ
GCGGAAGAAGGCATCATGGCGTGTCACCTGTGTTTTCTAACGGTCAATGTCCGGGATGACCAAATCGAGCGTGGACATGATGGTGATCAGGTCGGCCACCTTGTGTCCGGCGGCGAGTTCGTTCAGCACGCTGAGATTGGAGAAGTTGGGCGAGCGGTATTTGAGCCGGTAGGGCTTGGTGCCGCCGTCAGAGACGATGTACACGCCGAGCAGGCCGCGTGGAGTCTCTACTTGGCTGTAATAGCTGCCCTTCGGCAATTTGTAGTTCTGTTGCGGCTGACTGCGGTGCGGGCCGCCGGGGAAGCGGGCCGCAGCCTGCTCCAATATCCGCAGCGACTGCTCCATCTCCTCCATCCGCACTTGACAGCGGTCGTAGCTGTCGCCGACGCTGCCGAGCGGCACATCAAAATCAAACTGATCGTAAATCGAATACGGATCGTGCTTGCGGACATCATAATTGATGCCAGAACCGCGCAGAACCGCACCGGTGCTGCCGTAGGACAGGGCTTTTTCCGGTGAGAGGATGCCTATATTCTTTGTCCGCTCCAAGAAGATGATGTTCTTGTTGAGCAAATTGCTGTACTCGTCCAGCACCTTGGGCATAATGTCCAGCAGATGCTTGACTCTGGGAATGAAGGTGTCCGGGATATCAACGGAAGAGCCGCCGGGCCGGAAATAGTTCACGGTCAGACGTGCGCCGCAGAGTTCCTCAAAGAGATCATTGATCAGCTCGCGCTCGCGGAAACCATAAAAGAAGGTGGTGAAGGCACCCATGTCCATGCCGAGCACGCCCCACCAGAGCAGATGCGACTGAAGCCGTTGCAGCTCGCAGATCATCAGCCGGATATATTCGCCGCGCTCCGGCACGCCGATGCCCAAGGCTTGCTCCACCGCCATGCAAAGGCAGAGGTTGTTGGAGAAGGCGGAGAGATAGTCGAGGCGGTCGGAAAGATGGATGTTTTGGACGTAGGTCTGATTTTCCGCCATCTTCTCAATGCTGCGGTGGATGTAGCCGAGATGCGGCACCACTTCCACAACTGTTTCGCCATTGAGCCGCACCACCACGCGCAGCACGCCGTGGGTGCTGGGATGCTGCGGCCCGATGTTGACGAAGAACTCCTCGGCCTCTTCGTCCTCTGGCGGCGGCAGCCTGAAGCCTTCCGGCAGCGTGTTTCCGTCAAGACTGTATTCGCTCAATGATTCCGTGATCATTTCCTTCCCGTTCTTTTCCGTTTCCGCCGCTGTCAACATATCGCCGCCGCATTGCGGAACATTGCTTAATTGTCCAGCACTTTGCCTCGCAGCAGCTTAATTCTGCTCTGCCGCACCTTGCTTTCCAAGCGTCTTTTTTCCGATGCCTGCGTCGCCTTCGTCGGTTTCCTTACCTTCTGCACAGTCAATGCCTTCTTGATCAAGTCCCGCAGCCGCTCCAGCGCGTCCAGACGGTTCTGCTCTTGCGTGCGGTATTGCTGCGCCTTGATGATGATCACGCCGTCTTTGCTTATCCGCGTATCATTGAGAAGCTGCAAACGCTGCTTGCAAATCTCCGGCAGCGATGAAGCGTTGATATCAAAACGAAGATGAATCGCCGAAGCCACCTTGTTCACATTTTGCCCGCCAGCTCCCTGGGCCCGGATGGCCAGCAGCTCAATCTCGTGATTGGGGATGGAAATGTTGCGGGAGATGTGGAGCATTTTATTTATTGTTTCAATAGCTGTCTATCAGGAAGCCAGCTATTTCATTCAGCACACTTGAAAGGACAGGAATGGAAGACGCAATCGTCTCTTCCGGCGTATGTTTATGATTTTGAAAACCAAGCGCAGGCTTATGGGCAGCGTTGTCGTACCGAAAACGCAACACGCTCTGCATGTCTTGATAATGAAACGAATACATTTTTTCACAGCGCGACGGAGATCAAGGTATTCTTTGAAAAAGAGCGTTGAGCCGTCAGAAAAACTTAAAATTCCCTTCAGCAGGCCAATATGTTCTGTCCGCATGTCTGCGGTCAATTCAGAATGAAACAGCAAACCGCTCTGGCTGAATTCAGCGATCACCTTTTGCTGCTCAGCGACATACTCACTGAACAGCATATTCGATATTTTGCAGCAGATGCAACTCTTCCAGCACGGACTGACGCAGATGCAGCTCTCCCATCCAGCTTGCATAGTCATCATCACCGCCTGCCAAATCTTCCGCTGAATAGTCGTTCAAAAATTGTTCTGAAGAAACATTGTATTTCTTCTCAAATTTCTGAATTTCTTGTTCTGTTTTCTGCAAGCCCAGTTCAATCCGCTTCATCGTGGCAGCAATGGCAGATTGAATTAGGGGAAGGGCGTTCTGCTGGTCTGACGCAATGTGCAGCCTCACCATTTGTCTGCTCCTCAATACGGCCTTTTCACCACCCGCGTCGGATCATCATAATCCTTGCGGAGCGGATAGCCGGGGAAATCGTTCTCCAAGAAAATTCGCCGCATGTCTTGATTATTGCGGAAGCGGACACCGAAGAAATCATAAACCTCGCGCTCATGCCATTCCGCGCCGAGATAGAGATCAGAGATGCTCTCCATTTCCGCATTGCCGGTTTCAGGCTGCTTTGCCGCTTTGCTGCGGAAGAAGAGTTTGTGACCGTCGCGGCAGGAAAGCAGCTGCACCACGATGTCAAACGACTCTTTCCAATCCACACAGGTGAGCTGAATGAGCATGTCCAAGCCAAGGCTCTGCTCATTTTTCAGATATTCGGCAAAAGCGCGGTACTGCTCAGGCGGCACAACCAGATCAAGAATGTAATCTGAGCCAAGCTCGGCGACCTGCTTGGGAATAATGCCCGGATGACCGTAAACCTCAACAGCAGGGAATTTTTCTTGAATCATTTGCAGCAGCGTCCAGTTGCTGATGCCCTGCGTCGCTGGTTTCCGGCGTGGAACAACAGGGAATTCTTCTTTTTTCACGCGGACCGGCTTGGATGCCGGGCTGGCCGCGTTTTCACGCTTGAACTGCTCGCGGGCTTCGCGCAATTCCTCATCACGCTGCTTCTCCCGTGCGGCCCATTCCGCCTGCGCCTTGCTGAAGATGTCCTCGAAAGGAACTTTCAGCGTTTCACGCACCTTCCAAGGATTGCGGCGGCCTTCTTTCTTGATTTTTTCTTGCAGCTGCAATATGCCTTGGATCAGGGCTTCGGGGCGGGGCGGGCAGCCGGGAATATACACATCCACCGGCACCAGCCGGTCGCCGCCTTTGACCACCGCGTAGGAATCATAATAAAACGGCCCGCCGGAGATGGCGCAGGATCCCATGGCGATGATGTACTTCGGCGCAGGCATCTGCTCGTAAAGCGTGACGAGATTCTTCGCCATCTTCTCATTGATCGTGCCGGCGAGAATGATCATGTCCGCCTGGCGGACGCTGGCGCGCATGACTTCATAGCCGAAGCGGGCCAAGTCATGCCGGGCGGCGATGGTGGACATCATCTCAATCGCGCAGCAGGATGTGGCATAAACCAAGGGCCAGACTGAATTTGCCCGCCCCCACGCCACCAGCAGCTCAACTGCGTCAACCAGCTTGATGCCGCCGGGCGCCCGCTCAATCAGCTCGCCCGCCTGGCGGACCAGCACTGAGGCTCCGCTGTTCACTCCCATACCAGAACCCCCTTGCGCCATGCGTAGATCAGGCCGGAGAAAAGAACAAAGATGAAGACCGACAGCTCAAGGAAAAGCAGGTTCGCCGTGACTCCGGCGGCCTGTCCTGCGGCGACGGCCCGGAAGATGATCATGCAGGGGAAGAGGAACAGCGTCTCGATGTCGAAAATCAGGAAGAGCAGGGCGAAGATGTAGTAAGCGACCTTGAAGCGGATGCGCGCCCCGCCGATGGGTGTTTCGGAGCATTCATAGGCCTGACGCTTGAGAAAGCTGTCCGGCGAGCGGTAGGCGAGCAGTCTGGCCAGCAGCATTGCGCCGCCTGCGAACACTGCGCCGAGAAAGGCCACGAAACCGATCAGGATGTAGCTGTCCATGAAACCGTGATCTCTGAAAAGATTTTTGATGCGGCAGTCTGGTCTGCTCCCTCAGTGAAGAGCAAAATCAGCAGGCTGTCAAGAGGAAAGAGCGGCGCGCTCAGTCTCGCTGTTCAGCAAGAGAAGGGAAAGATGCCTTTTATACCACTTCCGCCGCCGCATGTCAAAGAAATAGATGCTGTCTATAAACATAATTGATCGGAAACAATTCGCGCAGACTGCCTGCTTGACGGGCGCCCTGCCAACAGGGTAGTATGTGGGAAACAGTCTTAGCCCTCGAAAAAGCGGAACAAGCGCACAACGATGACGACGATCCTGCCTAAGCTCCTTCAGCGCGGCGCGGCACTGCTGGTGATCATCCAGATGCTGCTGCCGACTCCTGCGCGCGGCTTCAGCATCGGCGAAGAGCGGCTGCTCGGCGAGAAGCTGCTCTACGCGGTGCGCGGCGAATTTGAGCTGATCGACGCTCCTGACATCTCTGAGTATGTCAACGGGCTGGGGCGGCAGGTGCTGGCCGCCGCCGGGCCGCAGTATTTCGACTACCATTTTTTCGTGGTCAAGAATGATCAGTTCAACGCTTTCGCCGCGCCCTCCGGCCTGATCTTCCTCAACAGCGGGCTGATCAAAACCATGAAGAGCGAGGATCAGCTCGTCAGCGTCATGGCCCATGAAATCGGCCATGTGGTCAGCCGCCATATTTCCTCGCGGATGGCCAAACAGACTAAGGTGACGGCCCTCAGCCTTCTCTTCGGCCTTGCCAGTTTGGCCGCAGGCGACCCGGCGCTGACTTCCGGCCTCTTCACCGGCGCGCTGGCCGCCGGAGGGGCCGCCAGCTTGAGCTTCTCCCGCCAAGACGAGGAGCAGGCCGACCGGCTGGCCTTTGACTGGCTGCGGGACATGGGCCGCGATCCCGCCGCGATGGAGGAGATGCTCAAAACCATGCGGCGGATCACCCGCTACAGCTCCGAGCAGCTGCCGCCCTACCTCCTCACGCATCCCAACCCTGAAGACCGGCTCCATTACGTGCAGTCGCTGCTGGAGCATGAGCCGCCGCAGAAGGCCGCGACCGACCGTTTTCCCTTTCTCCGCTTCAAGCACCGGGTGCTCAGTCAGGCTCTGGAGCCGGAGCAGATGCGCACCTGGTGCGCGGGAACCATCGCCTCCGGCAGGGATGCCGAGGAGGCCGGCATGGCCCGCTACGGGCTGGCCTTGCTCAGGGCGCGGGAAATGGACTTCAGCGGCGCGGTCAGGCTGATGCAGGAGGCGCGGCAGGATTTTTCAGGCCGGGAGATTCTCGATGTTGATCTGGCCGCGATCCTGCTGGACGCGGGCCGGACCGCCGAGGCCCTGCCGCTGCTGCGGCGGGCGCGGCAGCGCGACCGGGCTGACAGCCACGCCGCCTTTCATTTAGCCAGAGCCTTGGAGAAAAGCGGCGATCTGGACGGCGCGGAACGGCTGCATCTGGAGACGGCCAAGGCGCTGCCGGATTATCCGCAGATCTATTATGAGCTGGGCCGCCTGAAATCGCGGCAGGCCCAGCCTGCGGCCAGCAATTTCTATTTAGCCAAGCATTACCTCTACAAAGGCCGCGTCCGCCACGCTAAACAGTATCTGCAGCGGGCCGAGAAGGATCAGAGCCTTTCCGCCGCCTTGCGCGAGGAAGCCCGCATCATTCTTGAACGGCTGAAACAATTGGAAGAAGCCTCCTGACCATCCCACAATCTCACCGCCAGGCCACCATGCTGAAACGATTCTCCGTCTCCCTTGAAGAAGAGCTGCTGGAGCAGTTTGACGACTACATCAACCGGCACGGCTACTCCAACCGCTCCGAGGCCGTGCGCGACCTGATCCGTGCCAAGCTGGTCAGCGAGGAGTGGGAGCAGGACAGCGAGGTGGTCGGCGTGGTCACGCTGGTCTACGACCACCATCAGGCCAAGCTCCAGGAGCGGATCACTGAGGCGCAGCACGACTACTACCAGCTCATCACCTCCTCCACCCATGTGCACATGGATCATCACAACTGCCTCGAAGTGACCATCGTCAAAGGCCAAGCCTCGAAAGTGCGGGAGCTGGCGGAGCGGATGATCGCCCTGCGGGGGGTGAAGAGCGGCAATCTGACCATGACCAGCACGGGCGGCGATTTGCACTGAAACGACACAGAGGAACAAATGGACTACAGGATAGGGGCTGTTGGCAGAGTTATAGCTCTTCGTTTTGATCACGGAGAGGATTTTTTGGCAGGACTGCGCGAGATTGTGTTGAAAGAAAAAATTGCCAGCGGCTGGTTTCAGATCATCGGCGCACTTGATCACGCTCGGGTGGTAACTGGCCCGAAAGAACCAGTGGTACCACCGGATCCGATCTGGCAGACAGTGGATACTGTCTGCGAGGTAGTCGGCACTGGCTCGGTGCATTTAGACAACGGCGAGCCGAAAATCCATCTGCACGCCGCCTTAGGCGAGCATGGCGAAACCCTCACTGTTTGCGTGCGCCGAGACAGCCGGGTTTATCTGACTTTAGAGGTATTGTTGTTCGAGCTGCTTGATCTTAAGGCCTCAAGACCGTGGGACGAGCAAGGCGGATTCAGTAAGTTGATTTTTTCATAAGAGGGGCAGCGAGAGGCGTTTATAAAAATCTTTGCGTAAAGGAGAGCAACATGTTGTTAAATCGTCACAAAGGATATACCGAAGCAGCACTGGATGGGTTGACTCTTAACGCAGATATCCAGAAAGAAATTACAACTGGTTGCATAGCAAATGATCTCTGCGAGCTGACTGACATCATCGATCCTTTTATAGGGACTCATGAGTTCAGTCAAAGGGTTCGCAGCTACGCTGCTCCAGAGGCTCGTATGGCACCTCGGTCACACAGCATTATTGCTGTGTACGAAACCCAT
Organism: Candidatus Electronema sp. PJ; assembly: GCF_048287395.1. NCBI lineage: Bacteria > Pseudomonadati > Thermodesulfobacteriota > Desulfobulbia > Desulfobulbales > Desulfobulbaceae > Candidatus Electronema > Candidatus Electronema sp. PJ. The sequence continues at coordinate 6,906 of NZ_JBLWEO010000091.1, forward strand.
TTTGGTGATCTGGCATCTATGCATGCAATGGCCAAAGGTAAAGGTGAGTCAGTAGAAGTAACAAAGATAGAAATAGAACATTGGTTTATGTTTTTAAACCAAGTTGCCTTAGGCAGGAGAATCGTAGCTCCTGGTAAGGAGATTGGTGATGATACTTCCCCGATCAGCCACTTTTTTGGCAAAGACAGCAAGATTGAGTATGATCAGATATTCGCCAGCGAGAATCTCTTCAAGATAAAGAACAGGGCTGTCGGCATGATGTGCCATTTAATCCAGGATCTTTTCACGATCAGCCACTGTCAGCGTGACAGTAGCAAGAAGATAAAGAAATTTTATCACTATCCTTCTCAGAATTCCACGAAACACAAGGAAGCAGACGATACCATTCATATCTCAGACCAGGAACTGATCGCGCATTGCAGAGAGTGCATCGAAAGAATCAGTCAGAAAAGGCCTTATAACTATCTGGCTATCCTTGAGTTGACCGAGCATCCGCAGAAATCTGACGACGGCCCCTTCGCTTAACTGCTGCCTTGCCAACCGATGCTGTTCACTGACTGACTACCGCGTGCAGCATCGGTTCTTTCACTCCCCAATAATCTTGACCAGCACCCGTTTTTTCCGCCGTCCGTCAAATTCGCCGTAGAAGATCTGCTCCCAAGGGCCGAAGTGGAGCTTGCCTGCCGTGATCGCCACCACCACCTCTCGGCCCATGACCTGCCGCTTCAAGTGGGCATCCGCGTTATCTTCGTAGCCATTGTGCCGATACTGATTGGTGGGCGCGTGCGGGGCCAGTTTTTCCAGCCAGACCTCGTAATCCTGATGCAGGCCGGATTCATCATCGTTGATAAACACGGAGGCGGTGATGTGCATGGCATTAACCAAGCACAGCCCTTCCTGAATGCCGGATTCGGCCAGGCAGCGTTCCACTTCTGGGGTAATATTGAGAAAATCCCGCCGCGTTTTAATCTCAAACCAGAGTTCTTTGTGATAACTTTTCATTGTTGCTTGCTTTTCTGATGAGAATGATTGATTACTAGCTCAAAAATATTCCTTTCCGGCTCGATTGTAAAGGAGTTTGGCTCGGCCAAAGAGGAGTTCTGCCGACTTGCAAAGGAGTTGTACTCGGCAAGAAAGGAGTCTGGCCGAGCAACAAAGGAGTTCGGCCAAGCCAAAGAGGAGTCTTGCCGAGTTGGAAAGGAGTTATAGTCGGCCAAACTCCTTTGCGGCTAAACAAGAAAGGAGTTTGGCCAAGCAGAACTCCTCTGCTGCCGAGTACAACTCCTTTCTTGCCGAGCCAAACTCCTTTGAAAACGAGCCAGACTCCAGAACAATCAACCAAAGTAGCTCCGTATGAGGATTTGGGACATTAGCCCGGGCTATCTCAACCGGCAAAGTCTGCTGGGCGAGCATCGGGAGCTGCATGGCATCGTCTCCATTCTTGCGCACAACAAGAAGGGCTATTCTCGGCACCCGGAAACCCGGCGTTGGCTGGATTGCGGCCAAGCTCTGGCCGTGCGGCACCGCCAGCTCGCCGCTGAGATGGCCTTGCGCGGCTATCGGGAGCAATCACCAGTGCTTATTTTGCCGGGCAGCAAGCAATGGCCTGCGGTTTATCTCGATGAACCAGCCGCGCAATTCGCGCTCCTTCAGGCCAAATATGTTGCGCGCGAGCCTGGACGGATTCCTTTGCCCCGCAATATCCAGCAGCTCTGGAGTCAGCACAAGTATTCGGTACTGGCGCGGGATGTGCAGCTCTACAAAAAGATTGGCCAGGAGACTGCCAACGGCAAAACCGAGTTTACGCAGCTGGCCAAGCAGCTTGCCGAGCTACTGCGAGTGCCGCCAACCGCTGGTGGGCTGAAGAATGCCCTTCAGCATATCTGGGGCCATGTTGCTGACTTGCCACCAAAGCCAGAAGACAACCCAGCAAACTGGTCATGGCACCAATTGCTGCAAGAAACCCAGCTCCGGGCCATGCTGCATAAAGAACCATACCTGATCGCCTCTACCGCCTTGGGTGAATTGGGGGTGTGGTTGGAGGATGAGCAGCAGGAAGTGCAACATTGCGATGTCTGTTAGGTGTTGTTCCTCTCAAGAAAATGAATAACCTCAGTAACCAGGAAGGTTAAATTTTCAGCAATGAAGGTCAACTCAGGGGCCACGATGCGGTTATGCTTAATATTGGGATGAACATGCTTGTGATGCGGATGCGTTGAGGCTAACGATCTGTCATTCGGATGAGGAAACGAGTCATACCACCACAGCTTTTCTTTCTTCTCGTATGAAGGTCGACAATATTCCTCCGCAGGCGGAACAGCTTCGGCTGGAGAGGAAATTTTGGAAACCTCATATCCATAGCCTTCGATCACTTGCAATTCAAAATTGAGAAATTCCTGTACACAGAGAATCACATTCCCTGAGAAAGCAACCATCCCCTTAACCTTGCCCGCCTTGATCCCTAACGGCACATATACCAACGAGGAATATCGCACAGCAGAGTATTGTTCAGGAAGCTGATGGATGAACAAGGCGTAATCATCCGGTGATGCCAGGGGATTCCTCATGTTAAGCAGCGGCCAGGGCTGATCTGATCTGAATGGCAACAGGCTGCCGCTTGATGAGCTGCCGATAGCTCTCATTCAGGCTCATCCAGGTTTTATACAAGGCGAGCCATTCGATGAAGTCCATCCTGTATTCATCAAAAGCATCAAATTCATCCAGCTCGCCAGAGGTTATGGCCTGGTAAAATTCCGCTGATTTGATGCCAAAATGCTTTTCATGACGCATCAGCTCACTCTCTAGCCGGTTCATATCGCCAATCAGTTCTTTCAGCTTCATCATTTCTCCTGGATAGAACAAACAGCTTTTGCGGTTATTGCTCCTTGGCCCCTGCCAACATCTCCCTTGCCAGGGCCACGGTCTGCTCTGAAGGCTTGTCACCGCCGAGCATTCGGGCCAACTCAGCAATACGTTCCGGCAAAGACAGGCTGCGAATGGCGGTGCGGGTGCGGCTATCTTCGACTGCTTTCTCGACAAAGAAGTGGGCATCGCCATAGGCGGCAATTTGCGGTAGATGGGTGATGCAGAACACCTGATGATGCCCGGCCAGCTCGTCAATTTTGCGGGCCACAGCACTGGCTGCCTCGCCGCCAATGCCTGCATCAATCTCATCGAGAATGACGGTCTCCACCTTATCCTGGCGGGCAAAGAGGCATTTCATGGCCAGCATCAAGCGGGACAGCTCGCCGCCTGACACCACCTCGGTGAGCGGCTTGAGTGGCTCGCCTGGATTGGCGGAAAAGAGGAATTCCACCTTATCCCAGCCTGTGGCTGACAAAACAGTCTCGTCAACCTGCACCGACACCTCAAACAGGGTCTGCTTGAAACTGAGCGAGACCAATTCCTTCTGCATTGCCTGCGACAACTTTGCCCCAGTCTGCGTTCGTTCTGTGGACAACTCCGCTGCCCGCTGCCGCAGTTCCTTCTCAACGCTGGCTAGCTCCTTTTCCACGTCAGCAATGGCCTGCTCCAGATGATCAAGGGCATTCAGCTCCTTGGCGATCTTGTCGGCAAAGGCCAGCACCTCCTCAAGAGTCGCGCCGTATTTGCGCTGAAGCTGGCGAAGTAGGGCCAAACGGGCGGCAATCTCGTCCATGCGGCCCTGATCTTTGGGCATGGCTTCTAAATACGCCTCTAAACAGCCTTCCAGGTCTTCAATTTCAAAACTGGCCGAGCTGATTCGCTCTGTCAGCTCTTTGAGCTGCGGATCAAGTGCCGCAGCCTGTTCCATATTCTTTCTGATCACGGTCAGCTGCTCGCGCATCTTCTCCTGGAGCAGATAATGGCTCTTGCCAACCAGTTCTACCAAGACAGTAGATGACTTGAGCAGATCGCGCTCCTTAATCAGCTGCTCGTCTTCGCCTGGTTGAGGCCCGGCTTGGCGGATTTCCTTGAGCTGAAACTTGAGAAAATCGCGCTGCTGCTCCTTGCCTTGCTCCTGTTCGCGCATTTGCCGCAAGCGATGCAGGAGCTTCTGCCGCTGGGCAAAGATTTGGCTGTACTGCTCCCGTTTGGCCAGCAGTTCAGCGTAGCCATCCAGGAAATCAATGTGGCTACTACTGCGGAGCAACTGCTGCTGATCGTGCTGACCGGCGATGTTCACCAGATTTTCCCCCAGCGCAGCGGTCAAACGGGCCGTGGCAAGACGGTCATTGACAAAGAAACGGCTTCGGCCTTTGTCCGTGACAATCCGGCGGAGGATGCACTCATCGCCGCTGTCCAAGCCGTGCTCACGGAGCAGGTTGGCGATTTCTGGCTGTCTGCTGATGTCGAACGAAGCCTCAATTGTAGCCTGTGTACAGCCGCTGCGCACCAATGAGGCTGAGGCCCGGCCACCAGTCAGCAGATGCACGGCCTGGAGAATGATAGATTTACCCGCACCAGTTTCGCCGGTAAAGACGATCAGACCAGCAGGAGCAAGGGAAAAGTCCAACTCCAGGGTGCTGATCAGAGCCAGATCGTTGATGCGCAGTTCCAGCAGCATGGCTGCCTTGATTCAGGTTAAGGTTTTCAGCAGGGAAACGATTTCGCCGGGTTGTGGGAAGCGGCCTACTTCCTTTTTGGAAAAAATTTGCTGGTCATCAACATAGACGCGGAAGGTGCCACCGGAACCTTGGAGCAGTTCAATGTCTAGTTGCGGGCCAAATTCCTGGCGTAGTTCCTCCTCCAGACTGGAGGCTTTGGGCTGATAGTTTCAGGCTGTGCAGTATTCGATGGTGAGTCTCATGGCTTGTCTCCTCAAGAGATTAGTGGGCAATGCTACCTATAGCCCTGCTATCTTACCTTGCTTTTGCTAGAAATTCAATTTGCATGAAAGCAAGGGAAGCTCGCTGCCAAGGACTGTTACTCGGCCAAACTCCTACCAATATCACCGGCTTCCAAGAGGGTCTCACGGAGCGAGGCAAGCAAGCTCTCACGGGTATACTCTTGGCAGTTGATGCCGGGAATCTCTTCAATCCAGCCTATCCACCAGCCGCCGTCCTGTTTAGTTACCGCTGTGTATGTATTGGGCATATTGTCACCTTGTGAAATATCTATTTTATCATTCTGCCGTATTAGGCACGCAGCAGCGTATCAGCAGCTTTATCGTAGAAGGCAGGTAGAGCTTTGTCAAGCAGCCCGCACCACTTTCCCGTTGACATTCCCTTGCTGCTATGTTTTGAACATAGAGGTGCTTGCAGATCATCGCTCGATCATCGAGGAGATGATAGCGTTATCATCGCAGAGATCTAAGCACTATCATCTATACGATGATAGCGTTATCATCGGATGGATCATAGCACTATCATCTACACGATCATAGCTCGATGATCTACAAGTTCATCGCTCGATAAAAACAGAGCGGACACAGGTTGCGGAAAACACACCCACGGAGGAACAGGCGATGAACAACGAAGAGGTATCGCGGCTGATTAAAGAGGCTGTAGAGACAGGGGAAACAGAGCTTGCTCTATGGAACCAAGGCTTAACCGAGCTGCCGCCAGAACTCTTTTGGCTTACGAAGCTAAATTGGCTTGACCTTGGCGGCAACCAGCTTATCGAGCTGCCACCAGAGATCGTTCAGCTCACAAATCTTACCGGGCTTAATCTTAGCAACAACCAGCTTGCCACGTTCCCTCCAGAACTCTTTCAGCTTACGAAGCTAAATTGGCTTGCCCTCAGCGGCAACCAGCTTACCAGCCTGCTGCCGGAATTCGTTAATCTGCCTAAGTTAAAAGTACTTTTGCTTCACGGAAACCCCCTTGTCTCTCCTCCTTTAGAGATTGCCAACCGAGGCATCGAAGCCATACGCAGCTACTTCGCCAGCCTTGAAGGAGAGAGCCGCCTGCTGGCAGAGGTCAAGGTCATCCTTGTGGGTGAGGGCGCAGCAGGCAAGACCTCGCTCACTCGCTGCCTGCGGGATGAGCGGTTCAATCCGAAAGAGGAAACCACGCACGGCATACGGATCAGGAAATGGCAGATCAACAGTACAGCACGGCCCATCCGCTGCAACCTTTGGGACTTTGGCGGACAGGAAATCATGCACGCCACCCACCAGTTTTTCCTCTCCCGCCGCAGCCTGTACGTGCTCGTCCTCGATGGCAGGCAGGACAATAAGGCGGAATACTGGCTGCGTTATATCGAAACCTTCGGCGGAGACTCGCCGGTGCTGGTGGTGCTCAATAAGTATGATGCCAATCCCAGCTTTGACGTTGACCGCATTGCCCTGCACCGCAAATTCCCGTTCATCAAAGGGTTCTGGCGCACTTCCTGCAACACTGGGCAGGGTATAGATGAATTCCGCCAAGCATTGCACGAGGAGTTAGGCAACGTGCAATTCATCGAAACCCGCTGGGCCAATGCATGGTTCAATGTGAAAGAAAGGCTGGAGCAGATGAAGCAGCCATGCATCAGCTACGAAGAGTTTGAGGAAATCTGCAAGCAAGCCGAGGTGAGTGAAAAGATCAGCCGGGATGTGCTGCTGGCGTTCTTGCACGATCTGGGCATCGTCATTCACTTCACCGAGTTTGCGCTGGAAGAGAATCACGTCCTTGATCCCTCGTGGGTAACAGAGGCGGTGTATAAGATCATCAACGCCAAATCAATCGCTGAGGCTAAGGGACTGCTCAGGCTGCACGATCTGTCTGAGCTGCTGGCTTTCAAAGAAGGCGACGGCTTCCGCTACGAACGCAGGCATAACCGCTACTTTGTTGACCTGATGAAGAAGTTCGAGCTGTGCTATGAGCTGCCTGACGAGCAGATCTTCATACCGCAACTTCTGCCTGTGCCAGAGCCGTCCTTCACCTTTGACTACGAGAATGCGCTCCGCTTTGTCCTGCACTACGAAGACTTTTTGCCGCCTGCGGTCATGCCGCGTTTCATCGTCAAGCGGCATCAGGAAATACACGACAATCTGCAATGGCGCAGCGGCGTTGTTCTAAAGAATGCACAGCTCGATGCAAGCGCAGCAGTGCGGGCGGACAACGAGACCCGGCGCATTCATATCGCCGTGACTGGCACGGAGCGCAAAGTCTTCCTCGCTCTGATCTGGCTCACTCTGCGAGAAATCAATGCGGACTTTAAAGGACTGAAGGTGAGCGAGCGGGTGCCGATGCCAAATGACCCCAAGCGCAGCGTGCCGTATAAGACTCTGATCACCTACAGAGAAAAGGGATTGTCAAGCTATATCCCGGAAGATTCTGAAGAGGTGTACAGCGTAGAGGAATTGCTCGAGGCCGTACATCCTGACAGTGCAAGCGATGAGCAGAAAATGCTGGCTTTGGCAGAGGAAGAAACGAAGGACAGAACGATGAATCAAGCAGGCGCAGCCCTGAACACCATCTTTAAATTGGAGCCTTCGCTATTTGGCATGGGAATCAACCTCAATGCAGTGTTCGATTATCTGCTGAAAAGGGAGAGGAAATAAAGATGACAACTGCATTCCCTTATCCTGCTAAAGAAAACGGCTATCTTGCCGAACATGTCAACCTGCTGCGGACATGCCTCCACACCCTGACCGGACGTGAGCTGCTGGAACAGGGGCTACCCTTGCTTAACGGCCAAGGCAGCAAGAAGGGTGTTTATGAGATCGAACTCAGCCGGGAAGGGCTGGGCAAGGCTGCACCCCTACTTCCACCTGCGCCGAACTCCTACAAACTTAATTTGCGTTGGCATCCTCTTTTCCGTACATTATAGTGCAAGAGCAGCTCACCCTATTTTTTCCTATTTTGACTCATTCCCACAATGGCACAGCAATTACTTTTTGAAATCGGCACAGAGGAAATTCCGGCCAGCTACATTCGGCCCGCGCTGGCTTTTCTCGAACAGACCGCTCAGGATAAATTCAAGGAACTCGGCCTGGCTTTTGGCAAGGTGCGCAGCGCAGGAACCCCACGCCGCCTGACTATCGCCGTTGATGGCCTCCAAGAGCAGCAGCAAACCCGACGGCAAGAGCATGTTGGCCCAGCCAAACAGGCTGCCTATGATGCCAACGGCCAGCCAACCAAGGCGGCCTTGGGTTTTGCCCGGTCCAGAGGCCTTGCGGTTGAAGATCTACAGGTCATTGCCACAGCCAAAGGCGAATATCTGATGGCTGTTGAGGAGATCAAAGGCCGCGCCACCGCTGAATTGCTGCCGAGTTTGCTGGAAAGCCTGCTTCGCGCCATTCCCTTCCCCAAATCCATGCGTTGGGCCAACAGTAAACTGGCTTTTGCCCGGCCTATACAGTGGTTGCTGGCCCTTTACGACGGGAAGATCGTGGATGTAGCGGTGGAAGACCTGCGGGCAGGCGATACAACCCTCGGTCATCGCTTCCTCAACCCGGCTCCAGTGCAAGTGCAGGGCTTTGCGGATTATCTGGAGCGACTGGCGGCCCAATCAGTGTTTGCTGATCTGGAACAACGGCGAGCAATGGTCGTGGCAGAGGTGAAAAAAGCGGTGCGCGAGCAGGCTGGAACAGAAGCTGTGCCGCTGATCGACGAGGGCTTGCTGGATATCGTCACTAATTTGGTGGAAAAACCGCATGGGGTCTGCGGCACGTTTGAGGAGAAATTCCTCGCTCTGCCTGCCGAGGTGCTGATCACCTCTATGCGCGAGCATCAGAAATATTTCCCAGTGGCTGATCAGAACGGCAAGCTGCTGCCATACTTTGTCGCGGTCAATAACACCGAAATTCAAGACCGAGAACTGGCTGTCAGCGGCCATCAGCGGGTGTTGCGCGCCCGATTAGAGGATGCGCTGTTCTTCTTCAACGAAGATAAAAAGAAGCCTCTCGCCCGCCGCATGGATGGCCTGGCTGGAATCATCTTCCAGCACAAGCTGGGCACGATGGCCGAGAAAAGCAGCCGCATTGCGGTGCTGACTGCCTATCTTGCTGATCAGCTGGCCCCGGCCTTGAAAGCCGATGCCCTGCGGGCAGCAGAGTTGGCCAAGGCTGATCTGCTCACCGCGATGGTTGGCGAATTTCCCACCTTGCAAGGCATCATTGGCCGAGCCTATGCTCTCTTAGATGGCGAAAAAGCAGAGGTAGCTGAGGCTATTCGCGAGCATTATTTGCCGGTGCGCGCGGGTGGCGAGCTGCCGCAGTCGCTGATTGGCGCGCTTGTCGGCCTTGCTGACCGGATAGACACCATTATCGGCTGCTTTGCCATTGGTGAGCGGCCCACTGGCAGCAAAGATGCCTTTGGTCAACGCCGTTTGGCCCTAGGTCTGATCAATATTATCCGCAGTCAAAACCTGCGCCTCTCGCTACCAGAGCTAGCGAGCAAGGCATTAGCCGGATACGCAGGCAAAATAGAGGCGAAAAAGGATACCTTAAGCGAAGCAATGGCCTTTATCCGCCTGCGTTTTGAGAATGACTTGCTGGCTGCGGGCAAAACACAGGCTGCAATCGAGGCAGCAACGTCGGTGCGCTTTGATGATCTCAATGATTGCCTGGCGCGAATTGAAGCCCTGGAAGTTATGCGCAATAGCGCGGACTTTGCGGTCTTAGCTGGCTCCTTTAAACGGATTGCCAACATCATTAAAGACCATCAGGAAACTGTAGTAGATAAAACTTTGCTGGTGGAAGAGGCAGAGGCAGAATTTGTTGTCATTTGGAATTCAATAGCGCAACAAGTTTTGCTGCTGTTGGCCCAGCGTGATTACGCCGCCGTCCTTAATGCTCTGCTGGCGATGAAAGAGCCGATTGATCGCTTCTTTGAGCAGGTGATGGTAATGGATGAGAACCTGGTTATCCGCCAAAATAGGTTAAATCTACTCACTGGGATGGCGGCACTCATTCGTCAGGTGGGAGATATCTCCAAGATGGATGTAGAACAAGTGGAGTGTTGAGAGGATTCACCCGTGTGAATGGAGCTTTTGTTCCTTCAAAAGCTCCTGGCGAACATCCAAAATCTCCTAACAAACGAGTAAATGCAGATTTTGTTCGTTCAAAAGCTCCTGATAAACATCTGAATGGAGGTTTCGGACGTGCAAAAGCTCTTCGTGAACATCCAAAACCTCCTACGCAACGAGTGAACACAGCTTTTGTTCCTTCAAAAGCTCTTGGTAAACATCTAAATGGAAGTTTCGGATGTGCAAATTCTCTTCGTGAACATCCAGAACCTCCTGAGAAAGGAGTGAAAGCTGGTTTCACTCCTTTGTTGCCGAGTACAACTCCTCTTCAAGTCAGCAGAACTCCTTGCTGGCCAAGTGCAACATATCCTGCTTAAGGCTTCAATAGATGCTGACAAAGTTTCTCACTAATTCGGAAACCTGCGCTACGTAAGATGTCCACAGCCTCTTGTTTTTTAACTGGAATACCTGCCAGCGCAGCCATCTTCATTACGCCGAGCACCCCGACAGTTTTGACATCGAGAAGTGCAGCTACATTTCGGGCAATCTTTTCGTCAACCAGAGCATAGTCGCATGGAATCTCTTTAGCCAGAACAAGAACTTCAGCCTCTCCTCGACTGATACAGGTGAGTAGAGCATCAACGGCAAGAGTATCCTGTACTGTGCGCCGGACAAGCCAGCCAGCCTGAAGTGCTTTTTCTGTTTCCTCTGCTCCTGGCCGACCTTTTCCCTTTACCGTCACATCCTGATAGACGCTATCAGGAATAAAAATGCTGCGAAAAATATCGGGCAACCGACCAAAGAGACCAATATGCGTCAGCCCGATAATACTGCTGCTGTCCGCAATAACGCGAAAGGCGGTCATTGCTCGACAGTTTGCTGATAGGCAAGCACTGCCTCGTCATCCCATGCGCATTCCTGTTCGGTGCAATCATAGGCAGCAATGCCATGCTCATGTAGAACGGCAAGAAACTGACCGTAACTCATGTTCGCTACTTCAGCTGCTTTGCCGAACGAAATGGCATTCTCCCGGAACAGCAGAAGAGCCAGAGCTATTTTGAGCTTCCGCTGGATCATCTCAGGCTGACTAAATATCTTCATGGCAAACAGAACATCACGGGGAAGCTCAAGTTCTATCTGTACTGTTGCTTGTGCTGTAGAATACATGTCCATCTCCTTTGGTTAGGCAAGAGCAAAGTTGCGCTGATTGCGTGGCTACGACCTTATCATCGCCAGCAGCATGTTGAACAATGTAACCGCGTGCAGGGCGTTCGGATGAACCGCCGTTTCTTCTCTTTCCGCTGACAAATGCTATTGCTCTTCGTCAGTAACCTATCGCATCTTTTCTTTCATCATTTCTATAAACACGCTGATCAAACAAGGATCCCATTGCCCTAAATCGCGTTCAGCAGTAATGATTGTAAGTGCTTTCTCCTCACTCATACCCTTGCGATAAACTCGATCACCCGTCATTGCATCCCAAGTATCTGCGATAGATACTATCCTTGCCAGCACTGGGATATCTTCTCCTTTCAATCCGTCAGGATAACCCTTGCCATTCCATTGTTCATGGTGCCAAGCAGCAATTTCCCGGTGTTGTGCATAATGCCGCAACGGTCGCATAATCTCTGCGGTTTTTTTGGGATGACTGCGCATGATTGCAAACTCTTCATCGGTGAGTTTCCCGGGTTTATTCAGGATATGATCAGGGATTGCTATCTTCCCTATATCGTGCATAAGCGCACCTTCACTTAAAACAGCCCAATCTTTTTCCGCAAGACCTATATACTTGCCAAGTTCAACCGATATTTTAGCTACTCGATCAGAATGCCTGGCGGTATAAGGGTCTTTTGCTTCTAGTGCTTTTGATAAGGATTGCAAAACTTGAAAGTATGCCATCTCTTGTTTTTCTAAAAGCTCCTCTATACTGATCGCCATAGTGTTGATAGATTGCCCAAGATGAAAAACTTCGTCGCTGCCATGCAGATGAATGCGATTCCCAAGTTTTCCATCAGTTATATTCTTTGCTATTCTGTTGATTTCCTGTATAGGTGTCAAGATATTCTTCTTGAGAAGAAACCAAAAAAGCAGCGTAAATAAAATACTACTTACCAGTATGAGCTTATAAATATTCTTTTCGTATTTATTAACAAGAAACGACACCCTTTCCATGGTGTTTTTGAGGTTAATTTCAATCTCTATCGCAAAAACAATCTGGTTATATTTATACGCAGGAATAACAATGTCGGTAATAGCAATTAACTCTTTCGGCGAATTTTTATCGCTGATATTTTTCTTGTATTCGATTTCTTTGCTTATTAGCCTCTCCCCTGTCAGGAAGACAGGGAGCATATACGGCTTTATTTCCTTCTTCTTTTGTTTTTCCTTTAGAGAGTCTGCTAAGATTCCACCGTTTTTATTAAAAATATAAAGTCGATATATCGAAAAATTGCTCTCGGTAAACTTCTCGACAGCTTTGTCTATCTTTTCTTGCAAGAAAACATGCGACTCGCTGCTTTCCGATGCAGTGATTTCTCTTTCCAATCCATCAAGAAAGACTTGGGCTTGCTTTCTGCTTTCATCTAACAAGACCGTTTTGATCATGTCTTCGATAAAGAAATATAATAAGACAGATTGGGTGCTAAAGGAAATAAGTATGAGCAAGAACACTTTTTTCGCTAGAGTTAATTGCATTTTTTCGCTCTTTAAAATTGCAAACAGGCACTGGCGGCACCTAAGCTATCTGACTTCCCGCCACTGCCTGCGGTGTCCTTGCGACAACATGCGCAACCCACCTGGCTCCTCCTGGGTAAAATCAACGGCTTGGCGCAGGCCCTGCTGAACGCTTTCAAACAGCGAAAAATGCCTGAATGCTCCAGCAGGATCAGTCCATGGCTACGATCTTATCATGGTTAGCAGCATCTTGAACGGTGTAACCGCGTGCAGGGCGTGCGGCACCTGCGCAGGCATGATGATCATTTCGCCTTGCTGGAGATGAAAGGGCTGGCCGCCCACAGTGATATCAGCCTCACCGTCGAGAATCTGCACCATCGCGTCAAACGGGGCTGTATGCTCGCTCAGGCCCTGATCTTTATCAAAGGCAAACAGGGTGACGGTGCCGGTCAGCTTGTTGAGCAGGGTTTTACTCACCACCGCCCCTTCCTGATACGCTGCCATCTCGTTTAATGGCAGGACTTTTGCTTCTGTTGGCATTTTTTTCTCCTGGGGAAAGATGCTGCAAAGATCAGGCTGCCGCCAGCAACCTACAAAGCCGTCTGTGCGACGGGAGGAAAGGCCCTTGTGCAACTGTGCCAGTACCCCTTTCTCTTTACTGCGCTGGCCAGAGATGTCAACGGAAAGTTTTACCTTGTGAAAGGAAAGGCAAGGATTATAATGGCAGGAAACTTCAACGGATGGCGGTACACCGCCTGACTTTGCGCCATGTCTGACTTTCAGCACCACTTAACCATCGGCCTTCCTGGCCCGCAGCACGCTCATGCTTGGCAGGCTGCTGCCCTCTATAACCCAGCTGCCCTACTCAAGGCCTACCCGCACACCAGCGATCTCCTGGCCGCCTTTGCCGCAGGCGAGATTGATCAGGCTGTTGTCCCGGTTTACAACACCCGCGAAGGCGGCAGTAAGCAGTATTTCCGCCTCTTCAGCCAAATTAGAGAAGGCTGGTGGATTGACAACGTGATGCTGCCGGTCAGCCTCTCCCTTGGTGTGTTTGCCGCAGATGTACAGGTCGAAGAGCTGAAAACCCTGATCGGTAGGCGGGCAGTGTTCCGGCAGTGCGAGGAGTATATCAGCAAGACTTTTCCTGATATTGCCCTGACCAGCGTAGCTGACATCGACGCAGCTATTACCCACATCCGCGCACAGGGTAGGGCGCGCTTTCATGGGGTGATTGACTCTGGCGAGATGCTGGCCGCGCACGATCTCCACATAGCCGAACGGGAACTTGCCCCACATAGCCGCACTCGCTACGCTGTTTTAGGCCGCGCGTTGGCCAAACCAACAGGCTACGATGCCACTGCCCTTGTCACTGGGCCGCTTGATGACCGGGTTGGCCTGCTGGTCGATATCCTTGGCGAGTTTGCCCGACGCGGGATCAATATTCTCGACATGAGTTCAGAGAATGATCCCCAGACGCAGAAGCTCCAGATTTATTTGGAGGCAGAAGGCCATAGTACCGACGAGGCAATGGCCGGTGCTATCGCCCAGATTGAAGAGCGAATTGTCGGCCAGAAGAATATCGTCCGCCTGCTCGGCTGTTTTCCCCGCGTTGATATGCGACCGAGGTACATTCGCGCCATTGGTTTCATTGGTACCGGCGATATGAGCGCGTGGTTTGCCGAACGCTTGGAGAACGAAGGCTATCGCGTCTTCATGACAGGCCGCAGCACGGAACTCAGGCCAGAGGCCATGATTGTTGATGTCGATGTGGTGGTCATTTGCGTGCCTATTTCGGTTACAGCAGAGACTATTGTCCAGTATGGCCCCTTAATCCCGGATGGGCGCGCCCTGATTCTCTTGGCAGGCGAGTCAGAAAGCACGCTTCAGGCTGCCCTTGAAGCCACAGGCAGCGGGGTGGAGGTGATGCTCGTGCATAATTTGTGGGGGCCACAGGCTGCGGCGATGAAGGACAAGAACGCGGTGGTGGTGCGCACCCGACGCAGCGGCAGGTTTTGCAGCGAGTTCGAGGCGTTTCTTTATAAGCACGGGGCTAGTATTCATTACGATTCCGCCACCCGCCATGATTTGCTGATGGGTATTGGCCAGAAGCTACCTACAGCGGTATCTGTGGCCTTAGCCATGACCTTGGCTGATAACCAGATCACTGCCGACGAAATTGCCGGACACTGCACCCTGACTTCTCTCTATCCGATCTTGGCCATGGCGCGGGTGCATTCGCAACATCCGAGAACCTATGCAGAGATTTTGTCGATGAGCGGAGAAAGCAGCAAGATTGTCCGCGATTTTGTCCTGAATCTGGAGCGAGTAACCGCTATGGCCAACAAAGCTGAGATTCAAGACCTGTGCGGCCTGATTGAGCAGAACCGCAGACACTTGACCGACCGTTTCCTGCACAATCGGATGGAACAAGCCAAGGCCGTCGATCAGGTGCTGGGCACGATGATTTGAGACATGTACAAGAAAATCCCGCCGGACAGCTTGCTTATTTTCTTTATGATCCTTATGCTGATCATAACTGTTGTCCGCTTCCTAGGCAGTGCAGGATATTCCTGACTAAGACTATCTGCTCCCCAGTCTGGGGGAGCGCAATGCGCCCTGTCTGCTTGAAAACAGAAATAACCAAGCCAACGCCCTCATCTTTTAAAGGAGCTGTATCCATGCTGGAACGAGTGCTTACCTATCTTGAACAAAAACCTACCTGCCCGCACTGCAAGGTAGAACTCACCCTCTGCCACGCACCGCCCATGCACGTCGGTGATGGCCTGGGCTGGGGTTCAGAATTTCTCTTCATCTGCTTGAATGATGAGTGCCCGCTGTTTGTCAATGGCTGGGATTTCATTGAAAACCAGTACGGTCATGTTGGTTCCTACCGGCACATGGAGATGCCCAACAGCCAGGAAAACTACAGTATGATGGTGGGCAGCAAGTACGCCTTTACTGGCAGTGCAGTTGATATCGAAGACTTGCGGCGGCAGAGCAGTCGCTATCAGGCTGAGAGGGCAGCAGCAGCCCAGCTCTACGGCTGTGTGGCAGCTAAGGACATCAGCCCTGTTATCCACCTGCTGACCGACGACTCGGCAGATATCAGTGTTCGTAGGCAGGCTGCTAACCTTTTGGTCGAGCTGAATGACCTTGCCTGCATCGAGCCACTGCGTAACCACAAGTTCCTTGACCCACATCTGGAACATGCCGTCAACCTGGCGATCAGCCAGATTCTCAACAACCATTATCTGCGGGAATGCCCCTACTGTGCCGAGCTGATCAAGATCCGCGCCCAGCTTTGCAAGCACTGTGGCAAGGAGTTGGCACAAACCTGATCTTTTTCCCCTTGCCAAAAACTCGGCAACAGGGTATAAAGCTGCTCGTTGTGGTGAGCGTAGCTCAGCTGGTGGTAGCACCGGGTTGTGGCCTCGGCGGTCGTGGGTTCAAGTCCCATCGCTCACCCCATTATGACGCTTCAGGCGTTTCAGGTGTTTGGCCTGAAACGCCTTTTTTGTTGCCTTTAGCTACGACTGTAGCCTGTCTGTCAATATTGTCTTGAATTTCCGGCTGCTTTCCGTTAATCTCTTCCCTATTCCTGCTTGCCAGATAGAGTCTGGCCCGGAAAGCAAGGCGCGGCGGTTTGGCTGCGCTGCAATCTTCACTTGTGAGCGGTACACATTATGAAAGCTGCTGTTCTCCATGCTGCGAATGACATCCGCATCGAAGAATATCCTGACCCCTTTGCTGGGCCAGGAGAAGTCGTTATCCGAACCAAAGCTGCTGGAATCTGCTCGCGCAGCATCCGTATGCTGCTTGGCAAGGACTTACCCACATCGCTGCCCCTCATTCCTGGCCAAGAACTGGCTGGTGAAATCAGTACAGTTGGGCCAGGTGTGCGTGGCTTCTTTCCTGAAGAACCAGTGGTAGTTTATTCCACCGGACTGCTTGGCTGTACCCTGAATGGAGCTTATGCTGAGCAGGTACGTATTCCCAAAGAGATTGTTGAAGCAGGTGGTCTGGTCAAGCTGGGTGAGGAGATATCCTTTGAAGATGCTGTGATGGCCGAGCCACTGGCTGCCACCTTTGCTGCTGCCCGCAGTAACCGGATTAAAGAAGGGCAGACCATTCTGATCGTTGGTGGTGGCTCAGTTGGTCTGATGCACCTGAAAACAGCAAAATGGTCAGGCTGCAAAGTTATTGTGGCGGACAAGAATGATGCTCGTCTAGCCTTGGCCGGACAGATGGGTGCAGCGCATCTGATTAACTCTGCCAAGACCAGCCTGCACGACGAAGTGATGCAGCTCACTGGCGGAAAGGGCGCAGATGTGGTCATTATTTCCAGCCTCATACCTGAGCTGGTAGCAGACTGCCTGCGTTTAACTGCCCAAGGCGGGATCTGCAATCTCTTCAGCAGCGCGCCAGAGAGCGAAGCCGGGCTTGACCAAGCTGTGTTGACGGAGCGACAGATCACCCTCACCGGCACCTGCGCCGCCACGTTAGGCGACTTCAAGAAATGCCTGCAGCTGATCAAAGAAGAAGCCATTATCGTCTCTGATATGATCTCACACCGCTTCACCTTGGACGATGTTCTCGATGCGGTAGAGAAATCCAAAAATCAGGAGCTGATTCGCGGGGTCATCACCTACAGCGAAATGTTTTCCCTCTCGTTCTAATCAGTTTCAATTCCCTTGCAGAAAAAAGGCAAGCCAGAACCGGCTTGCCTTAACCAAGACAGCGGCGAGCATCTTGCACCGCTCTAACATACGCCAGGGTTTGGCCTTAATGGGCGGTAGAGCTGTTTGCGTGGTCAAGCAGCGGGTGTCCTGCACGCAGCCAGGCCGTTCTACTCGTAACGACATAGGCTGCACCAGCATCTATCCCTTTCTCGTTATTCCCTATTGCCCCAATTAGGGCAGTAGTACCAGGAGCAGAGAGCGAAGCAGCATAGCCAAACAGGGTACCCAACGTACCGTCGGTGGGATATTCATACGCACCACCAGCAGGGGAGAGGCGACTACGCTGTAGCCAGCGGTGTGGAGTACGGGTTTGCGTAAAGATATAGGCTGCGCCTTTGCCGCTATCATTTCCCCACGCTCCAATCAAGGCGATTTTACCATTAGCTGACAAAGAGACTGGATAACCAAAATTATCTCCCTCTGCTTTATCCAGGGCAGTCAGTTGAGCCTGTTGCTGCCAGCCTCTGCGAGAATGGCGAAAAAGATAAGCTGAACCAGTATAAGCATGACTATAGGCTGCGCCAATCAAAGCGATGCGGCCATCCGCAGAAAGATCAAGCGACACGCCAAACCAATCACCCATTACACCATCAGCCGCAGTGAGTCTGGCTTGTTGTGCCCAAGTACTGCCAGAAGAGCGAAAGACATACGCAGCACCTGTCTCTGCTTCGCCCCATAATGGCGCACCAATTAAGGCAATCTTGCCATTGGCTGACAAAGCTACAGCATCACCAAACTGATCTTCAGCAACACCATCAAGAGCTGTCAGCTTGGTTTGCTGTGTCCAACTGCCATCAGCTGCTCTGGTGAAGATATACGCTGCGCCCTGGCAGCCCGCCTGACCTGACGCACCCAGCAGGGCAAGATTACCCTGTGCTGAGAGGGCAAGTGCCGAACCAAAGCCATCACTTGCACCTCCATCGTTGGCAATGAGTTTAGCTTGCTCTGTCCAAGTACCATCCATAGCCCGAGTGAAAACATAAGCCCAGCCTTGCTGATTAGCTGTACTTGCACTTATGAGGGCGGTCTTACCATTGCCTGAGAGGGCAACTGCATAGCCAAATGCGTCACCTGCACCAAGATCACTTGGCGTGAGTTTCGCCTGCTCTGTCCAACCAGTAGGCGAGTAGGTGAAGATATAGGCTGCTCCCTGGACTGCATTGGCATACCAGGCCCCAATTAAAGCGGTCTTAGCATCTGCTGAGAGCGATACGCTTGAGCCAAAGAAATCACCTGCGACAGCATCTGAGGCAAAGAGCTTCTTGGCAATAAGAGGACTGCTCGCTGCCCATGTTGGCCAACTCGACAGTAGAAGCAGGCAACCTACTAGCAGCCAGGTGATGTATGCGTTTCTTCTTCTCATATATTTTTCCTTCAGAGGAGAGTGTATAAGCAGAACCAAGTCTATGGCGAGTACACAGCTGCTTCTTAAAAGAAACTCTATGCGTGGATAGATGTCAACCAGAACAGCATAGACCAGGAAGAGCAGGGCAAGGGAGGGCGGTTGGCTGCACAACAGTGAAGGGCGAACAGGCTTCTTTTGTTGCGATATTTTTTACATCACCCTGAGATAAGACTCCTTTTTTACTCGCTGACAAAGGAGTTTGGCTTGGCAACAGAGGAGTTCTACCGACTTGCAAAGGAGTTGTATAGCTGTAGCGATATAAAATGATCATATTATATCGTTCTGAAAAAGCTCCTCAACCGAGCATCGATA
>NZ_JBLWEO010000092.1:0-28912 GCF_048287395.1 Candidatus Electronema sp. PJ
AGTAGGTGATAAGGGCGCAACCGGCGATCAAGGCCCGCAAGGTCTGATTGGCGACAAAGGCCCGGTAGGTGATAAGGGCGCAACCGGCGATCAAGGCCCGCAAGGTCTGATTGGCGACAAAGGCCCGGTAGGTGATAAGGGCGCAACCGGCGATCAAGGCCCGCAAGGTCTGATTGGCGACAAAGGCCCAGTAGGTGATAAGGGCGCAACCGGCGATCAAGGACAACCTGGTGTTCAAGGCCCAATAGGCGAACGCGGCCCAGTAGGCCCAAGTGGTGCTTGCGTACTGCCACCGTTGCAAAAGTGTTTAGCGGGAGAAGTGATGATAGGTATCGAGGCTAATGGCAAAATCATCTGTAGTACTCCTCCGCCTAGCCCTGATGAAGATGAAGATGGATGTGAAACAGCGTTTGCCGTTGGTGAAACAACACTAAATGACCCAGCCCTTGGTCTTAATACCAACCGGTGGGGATGGCAGATTACTGTACCTGAGATAGTTCCTCCTGCTGCTAACGTAGAGTTCTCAAAAGATATTTATGCCGGTGCCGGAGGGAACGATACCAACAAAGGAACAAAAGTAGGTACATTGCAGGTCGCATATAACGGCAGCGAAGTTAATGTCGCCTTCATGATGGACAGCGGTTACAAGATGAATGAGACGCATCTCTATGTTGGAAACGTTACAGTGCCAACCGCAGCACCAGGGCAGTACGGTGGTAGTGGTCCTACTTCAGATCCAAAGGATAAGGAGATAGTCACATACACGCGGCCCATGAGCGGTGCTCCGGTGTACGTTGTTGCCCATGCAGTGGTTTGCGGGGATGGCAAGTGACACTGGCATCAGTTGTTGAGTAAAGGGATAACTCCTTAACCTCAAAACAAGGGGCAGGCTCGAAAGGGCACTGCCCCTTTTGGTATTTAGGATCATTGCCTTCACCTCAACGCACCATTTCTACCCGGTTTGAAAGGAGTTTGGCCGAGTAAAACTCCTTTGCAACCGAGCCAAACTCCTTTCCGGCTTACTTCAACTCCTTTCTTAGTCGGCAGAACTCCTCTGCGGCTTGGCCAAACTCCTTTGGTAGTCGGCCAGACTCCTTTTCTGCCGAGTACAACTCCTTTCCTAATCGGCCAAACTCCTCTGCAAGTCGGCCAGACTTCTTTCTTGCCGAGCAAAACTCCTCTGAAAGTTGGCCGAACTCCTTTGCGGCCAAGCCGAACTTCTTGCCGACCGAGTATAATTCGAGCCGGATTTGCTTGGCGGCCAGCAAACCCCAACAGGGGAACCAACAAAACGCGCGCCATTCTCTTGCCCTCCGCAGCGCATTCGTGCTAAAGTCCAACATCATTTGCTCACTAAAGCCTCTTTTGGGTACTACGCCATGTTGCCGTATGATACTTGCCTTGCCGACCTGATCAGCTTCCTGCACTCCTCGCCGACTGCGTTTCATGCCGCTGCCAATGCCGCTGCCCTGCTAACAAAGCAGGGTTTTGTCCAACTGCATGAGCAGGAGAATTGGCCTGACCTGCCAGCTGGCAAGTATTTCGTTCTCCGCAATGACTCCAGCCTGATTGGCTTCACCTGGCAAGGCGGGCAGACCAAGAGTGGCTTTAGGATGATCGGGGCGCACACTGATAGCCCTGGCCTGAAGGTCAAACCAAATCCGTTGCGCAAGGAGCAAAACTGCCTACAGCTGGGGGTGGAGATCTACGGTGGCGCACTGCTCCGTCCTTGGTTTGACCGGGAGCTGTCGCTCGCAGGCCGGATCTTTTGGCAGGATGCAGACAGCAGGCTGCACTCGGCTCTGCTTGATTTCCAGCGGCCTGTGGGCATCATTCCCAATCTTGCTATCCATCTCAACCGCGAGGCGAACAAGCAGCAGGAGATCAACACGCAGACCGACATGGTACCCTTGATTGGTCTCGCCGATGACAACAAGGTAGATTTTCAGCAGCTCCTGCGGGAGCAATTGCATCGCCAGTATCCTGAAGCCGTACCCGCCGGGTTCATCGACCATGAGCTGTACTTTTACGATGCCAATCCGCCGTCGCTCGTTGGACTGAACAGTGAGTTGATTACTGGCGCACGGCTGGACAATCTGGTCTCCTGCTTTGCCGCTCTCCAGGCTCTGCTGAACGCTGCTGTTGACGAAAACTGCCTGATTGTTCTCTATGACCACGAAGAAGTGGGCAGCACATCGGCTGTTGGCGCACAAGGGCCGTTTCTCCGGGATATCCTGGAACGCTTGCTCCCGAACAGCGAGGCCCGCCAGACCGCCTTGCGCAGTTCCTTCTTGATCTCAGCAGATAATGCCCATGCGGTGCATCCCAACTACGCAGCCAAGCACGATCCGCAGCATCTGCCCTATTTAGGCAAGGGGCCGGTGATCAAGTTCAACGCCAACCAGCGCTATGCAACCAATGCGGCCTCAGCTGCCCGCTTCCGCCAGCTCTGCACACTGGCTGGAGTGCCGGTGCAGGAGTTTGTCTCCCGCAGTGACATGGCTTGCGGTTCCACTATTGGGCCGCTCACTGCCGCTGGGATTGGTATTGAGACGGTGGATGTCGGCATCCCCTCGCTGGCCATGCACTCTATCCGAGAAACCGCCGCCTGCATCGACTGCTGGCATCTCTGTCGGGTGCTGTTGTGCTTCTTCCAGTAAAGTAGAGCTGGCACCTTGTGGCAGGGAAAATAAAACGAAAGAGAAAACAGCAAGTTTGGAGAAATGCCTGCTGGTGTCTGTTGACAGGGTGCCACAATTTGGTGTACAAGCAATCTCCAATCTGACTCACATTATCTGATCTATATCTGAATTATTCCCTAACAGTGCTTTTGACCGGAGCAGTAGGCCGGTTGTGGAACCTTTTACAACTAAGGAGAAGATCATGGCTTTTTCGAGGAGAAATTTTCTCAAATACGCCGCCATGTCCGCCGGAGGCACGCTGATTGCCGACACGCCGTTCTTCTCGGCCCGCGCCAGGGCTGAGGCAGAGGGTGGCAATGTCAGGTATGTGCCAACGAGCTGCGAGATGTGCTTCTGGAAATGCGGCGCAATCGCCAAGGTGGAGAAGGACAAAGACGGCAAGGATGTGGTGGTAAAGCTGGAAGGCAACCCATTGCATCCGCAAAGCATGGGCAGACTCTGCGCCCGTGGCCAGGCCGGTATTGGTCAGCTCTACGACAAAGACCGCCTGAAAAGGCCGATGATCCGCACTGGCGAGCGCGGCGACGGCAAATACAAGGAAGTGAGCTGGGAAGAAGCCTTCAGCTACACCGCAGAGAAGCTCAAGGCGATAGTGGCGAAAGAAGGGCCTGAGTCGGTCGCCATGCTGTCGCACGGTTCGCCGGGTGATTACTTCACCATCCTGCTCAAGGCAATGGGTTCTGGCAACATTGCCTTTTCCTCCTATGCTCAATGCAAGGGTATCCGTGATACAGCCTGGGAGCTGACTTACGGCCACAAGCCTGGTTCGAGCTGTGAGCGGGTTGATCTGAAAAACAGTCGGGTCATTGTGCTGATCGGCACCCATTTGGGTGAGAACATGCACAACTCCCAGACGCAGGAGTTCGCCGAGGCCGTGGGCAATGGCTGCAAGATCATCTGTGTTGATCCCCGCTATTCCACCGCTGCCTCAAAAGCCTCGCTGTGGCTGCCGATTAAACCCGGTACTGATACGGCCTTGTTGCTGACTTGGATGAACATCCTCATCACGGAAGAGCTGTATGACAAAGCCTATATCGAGCAGTACGCCATCGGCTTTGAGCAGCTGAAAGAGGCTGTCAAAGAATATACCCCTGATTGGTGCGCTAAGGAGACCGATTTGCCTGAAGCTGACATCATTGAGGCAGCACGGGATTTAGGCCGCTACGCACCCAACGTGGTGATTCATCCTGGCCGCCATGTGGCCTGGTATGGCAACGATGCCCAGCGTTCGCGGGCAACGGCCATGCTCAATGCCTTGCTCGGTACTTGGGGTCGTCCTGGTGGCATGTGGCTGCCTGCTAAAGGCAAATTTCCTGCATTTAGCGATGGCGCACCTGAATATCCCTCTACCAATAAAGAGAAACCGCCGGTAATCAAAGGTGATTATCCTTTTGCTGGTGGCGAGGGACTGACCCAAGTAGTGCGAGACACGATCATCACTGGCAAGCCCTATCCGATTAAGGCCTTGTTTGTCTGCGGTACAGACATGATTAAGGCACTGCCTGCGCCAGACCTGACCCGCAAAGCCATTGCCAATCTTGAGTTGATGGTGGCAGTCGATATCATGCCCTCAGAAACAACGATGATGGCTGATGTCATCCTGCCTGAATGCACCTACCTGGAGCGGCACGACGGCCTGTTCAAGGTTGAGGTTCGCGAGGCGGGCGTGGGTATCCGTCAACCTGCAATTCAGCCGATGTATGATACCAAGCCTGCTTGGTGGATCGCCAGTGAGCTGTGCAAAAAGATGGGCTTGGCTGACTACGCCGTAAAAGATAGCTGGGAAGAGCGGATGAAGCGGCAGGCGAAGGCGTGGGGCATCAGCTATGAAGAGCTGGTCGATCAAGGATATGTCAGCCAGCCCAACAGTGCCGCACCCTACATCACTGCCGACAATCAGCCTGTCTTCAAAACGCCGTCAGAGAAGATCGAGCTGTTCAGTGCAGATCTGGAGGAGCACAACTTTGATCCGGTACCCAAGTACGAGCCAACTGAGGAGCCAGGCAAGGGGATGTATCGCTTGCTTTATGGCCGCAGCCCGGTCCACACCTTCAGTCGCACGATCAACGATCAATGGCTATGGGAACTCCATAAGGAGAACCAGGTCTGGTTGAACAAGAAGGAAGCCGAACAGCTTGGCCTGCAAGACAAGCAATATGTCCGCCTGGAGAATCAGGATAAGGTAGTCAGCGAGCGGATTCAAGTCAAAGTGACTGAGCGCATCCGCCGTGACTGCGTTTATATGGTGCATGGCTTCGGCCATAATTCGGAACGCCTAAGCCGGGCACACAAACGTGGTGCCGACGACCAGCAGCTCATAACTCGATATAAAGTAGATCCGATCACCGGTGGCACTGGGATGCGGGTTAACTTTGTGAAGATTATCAAGGAGGCCTGATAAATGCCCAGATATGTCATGGTCATTGACCAGTCACGGTGCGTAGGCTGTATGGCCTGCGTGGTGGCCTGTAAACGTGAGAACGATGTTCCTGCCGAGCACTACCGCACCCGCGTCGTAGAGATGGTGCGCGGTGAATTCCCTCGGCTCAGGAGTGAGCTGCGCTCCGAGCTGTGCAACCACTGCGACCGGCCTCCCTGCGTGAACATCTGCCCCACTGGGGCCTCGTACAAGCAGGCAGACGGTACTGTCCAGATCAACCACCGCAAATGTGTGGGCTGCAAAGCCTGCATCACGGCTTGCCCCTATGATGTCCGCTACATCAATGAAGAACATGGCTATGCGGACAAATGCTCCTTCTGCCAACACCGGCTCAAGGAAGGCAAAGAGCCTGCCTGCGTTGCCACCTGTATTGGGAGATCGAGGATGTTTGGCGATCTCGATGACCCGAACAGTGAAGTGAGCAAAATCCTGCGCGAGAATAGCGGGCGGGTACTCAAGCAAGAGGTTGGCACAAAGCCGAATGTCTATTACATTAACCAGTTTCCTCGGAAGAGCTGAGGAGGACGAACTATGGAACTAAACATCGTTGGCTCCAATGCCATCACCTACCCGGCTCTGCACGTCTGGGACTGGCGAGTGGCCATTTATCTCTTCTTGGGTGGCCTTTCTGGCGGTCTCATGACCATGAGTGCCATCAACTATCTCCGCCCCAAACAACAAGCTTTGGATAGCACCTGCTCTTGGCAGATTCCAGTGCTGGCTCCAATCCTGCTCACCATTGGCCTTTTCTTTCTCAACCTCGATCTGGAACGGAAGCTCAACGCCTTCTGGTTCTACCTGACCTTCAAGCCAGTCTCACCGATGAGCTGGGGTGCATGGATAGTCTTTGTCATCTATCCACTGATGATCCTTTATGCGCTGGCCTCGTTACCCAAAGACGTAAAAGGTAAGATCAAGTATCCTGCGATCAGGAACGCGGCAGATACCTTGCAGCCCTATCTCCTTCCTTTGGCCAAAGTCAATGTGATCGCAGGCATCATGCTGGCGATTTACACTGGCATTCTCCTTAGCACACTGGTGGCGCGGCCTCTGTGGAACTCGGCTATTCTGCCGGTTCTCTTTCTCACCAGCGGGATGAGTGCTGGCGCGGCGGTGATGATCATTGTTGCACAAACCAAAGAGGTGAAGCTGTTCTTCACCAAGATTGATATCTGGCTGATCATCGGTGAGTTAGTTGTGCTGCTGCTGTTCTTTTACGGGCATTACACTGGCGATGCAGCGCATCGTCAGGCCATCATGCCGTTCTTCAACACTTCCCATGAATTCTTCCCGTACTTCCTTAGTATTGTTGCCTTGGGCGTGTGTCTGCCGTTGGCGATAGTCCTTAAGTTCCTGGAAGTCACTGGCGATCACACTGCTGAGGTCAGCACCTCTGGTTTATTGATGATGAATGCCAGCGCATTACTGGTACTGCTTGGTAGCGTGGTCATCCGCTTTGCCGTGGTTTATGCTGGCCAGTTGTCTGGTTACGGCGGGTATATGTAAGCCCTCTGCCGGAAATCTGGCCCACCAAGCCGCTGGACTGTCTTGAACAGAGACGGTTCAGCGGCTTGCTTTTTTATAGCCTCTGCCTCTATGTGTATGAACCTCTCAAATTCATAGCATGACTGTCTGGAACTCATGCTCATGACTGTTAGGCACTCATGTACATGGCTGTCGACAGTCATACGTATGATTACCTAGCAGTCATACTCATGATTGTCTGGTACTCATGCTCATGAAGCTGTCAGGCTCATGTACACGGAACTCCATCGCCGCTGTTCCAGTCGCTTGCCGGGGTATGATTTATTCCTTTGACAGATCCAGCGCAGCGGAATACTCTGGCCTTATCGTCAGTCAACAACGTGCTTCGCAGAACAAGATCATCATGCACACTCAAAATATCGCTGTCGTTGGTACTGGTTACTGGGGCAAAAACCTTGTCCGCAATTTCTCTCATCTTGGCGCACTCCGCATGATTTGCGATATCAGCCAAGAGGCAGTCGAGAAATTCATAGCCCAGTATCCTGGTACGGTTGGGGTTCATTCCTATCACGAGGTACTGGCAGACAAAGCCGTACAAGGCGTTGTCTTAGCCACGCCTGCGGCTAGTCATGCGGCAATGTGCCAACAGGCCCTGCTTGCAGGTAAAGATGTTTATGTGGAAAAGCCGCTCTGCTTAAGCGAGGAGGAAGGTGCAGAGCTGATCGCTTTAGCTGAACAGCAAGGCCGGATATTGATGGTTGGGCATTTGCTTTGGTATCATCCTGTGGTGCTCAAGCTCAAAGAGCTGATTGATGCAGGTGCGTTGGGCAGGATTCAGTACATCTATTCCAACCGGCTTAACCTGGGCAAGCTACGGCGCGAGGAGAATGTTCTCTGGTCTTTTGCCCCACATGACATCTCGGTTATCCTTGGCTTGCTTGGCGAAATGCCTGAATCCATCCAAGCCCAAGGCGGTAACTATCTGCATCGCAAGATTGCTGACACCACAGTCAGTTTGCTGAACTTTGCCAGTGGTGTGCGCGCGCATATCTTTGTCTCCTGGCTGCATCCCTTTAAGGAGCAAAAGCTGGTGGTGGTGGGTGACAAGAAAATGGCGGTCTTTGACGACACTGCGCTGTGGCCGGACAAGCTCCTGCTCTACCCGCATTCGGTGGAGTGGGCGGGCAACATTCCTGTGGCGCATAAGGCAGAGGCAGAGAAGGTGACTTTACCAGAAAGCGAACCGCTGCGGGCTGAGTGCCAGGCCTTTCTTGACGCGATTGCCAGCCGCAAGCCGCCTTATACCGATGGTAAAGAAGGACTCAATGTCCTCAAGGTGCTCAACCGCTGTCAGCACGCTTTAGAAAGCGGAGCAACGGTGGTAGTTGAGCAGTCTGTAGAGGAAAAGAAGTATCGGGCACATGCCAGTGCGGTGATTGATCACAACACGGTCATTGGCCAAGGCACACAGATCTGGCATTTCAGTCACATCTTGTCTGGGACAGAGATCGGCGCAGAATGCAGCATTGGCCAGAATGCTGTTCTTGGCCCTAATGTGCGCGTGGGCCGTGGCTGCAAGATTCAAAACAACGTCTCGGTCTATGAGGGCGTGACTCTCGAGGAGTATATCTTCTGCGGGCCGTCAATGGTCTTTACCAATGTCTATAACCCGCGCTGCGAATTCCCCCGGAAAGCTGAGTACCGCCAGACCTTAGTCAAGAGAGGGGCGACGATCGGGGCCAACTGCACCGTGGTTTGCGGTATAACCATTGGCAGCTATGCCTTCATTGCGGCGGGAGCAGTAGTAAAGGCGGATGTGCCTGACTTTGCCCTGATGGTTGGCTGTCCAGCCCGACAGATCGGTTGGATGAGTCGCTTTGGCGAGCGACTTGACCTGCCACTGCACGGCAACGGCGAGGCAGTCTGTCCGCACACAGGAGAGCGGTATCAACTGACGGACAACCAGGTGCATATTGTCTATGGATAAGCAGCCGCTCAAGATACTCCTGCTCACTACCTCGTATCCGCTGACCAGGGAATCACGGAGCGGCATCTTTATTCACAAGATGCTTGAACAGTTGCCTGCTGACATCCATGTCACGGTGCTGACCCCAGATGATAGCAGTAATACACAAGACTGCCTTGTCTCGCCACGCTGTACAGTGCGCCGGTTCCGCTATGCACCTAAAGGCTGGCAGCAGCTAGCGCATGGTTCTGGCGGGATCACTGCATCTCTTGCCGCAAGCAAGCTGCATCTCTTGCTCTTGCCGCCGCTGCTGTTCTCCTGCTTCCTCATGACGTGTTGGTATGCCAGGCGGGTAGATCTCATCCACGCCAACTGGTCAATCAATGGGCTGATTGCAGGCATGGTCGGGCTGATCTTTAATAAACCCGTCGTCACTACTCTGCGCGGCAGTGATGTCAACTTAGCAGAAAAATCTTGGGTAATGCGCCAGCTCGCAGGCAGTTGCCTCAGTCACAGCAGATCGGTAGTCACGGTCAGCCCAACCTTGAAGCAGGTGCTTGTCCAGCACTTCCCTGGCTATGCCAACAAGATCAGGGTGATTGCCAACGGCATTGATGCGGCCTTTTACGCAGCTGGCGAACATAGGGCTACAGACAGCACTGTGCGCTTCCTCTCTGCGGGCAATTTGGTTGCTGGCAAAGGGGTGCAGGTGATTCTGGAGGCAGTCGCTGCATTACCTGCTTCGGCAGCAAACTGGCACTTAGATATAGTTGGTGATGGCCCAGAGCGAAATGCTCTGGAAGCCTTTTGCCAAGCCAGCGGTTTACAAGCTCAGGTGAGCTTCCACGGCTCTGTGCCCCCAGAACAAATGCCAGAGTTCATGCGCCGTGCTGATGCCTTTGTCTTTGCCAGCTTTGCGGAGGGCAGACCCAACGTCGTGCTTGAGGCAATGGCTGCTGGACTGCCGGTCTTGGCCAGTAACATCCCAGCCGTGCAAGAGCTGATTGAGCACGGCAAACACGGCTTCCTGTTTCCGCCTGGCAAGGCAGAGCAACTGGCGCAGCACCTGGTGTATTGCCTCAATCATCCAGGAGAACGGCAACTGCTCGGTCGCAATGCCAGGCAGTCGCTTGAAGCCCAGGTTGTAAGCTGGCAGGAAACCGCCAGTCAATACGCCGCTCTGTATCAGGCCATCAGTTAGGCAGATCTTCCGTTGTACCCAACACCAGAGCGACAATCCTCTTCTTAGTGGCCTTGTCCAGTTCGTCTGGTTCCTTCCAGCTGATGAACTGCTCAAGCACCCGCATGTAATCGCCATTGTCCTGCTTGCACTGGGCGCAGACCGACTCAGCTTGATCGCGGTACATGATGATCTTGCTGGCTGGCTCGCCTGCCAGGCTCACGGCTGCCATCTTGCGGCAACCGCAGTCCAGCCGGATAACTGCTACGCCCACTGCCTCTGGGCTGCCTTCGATGATGCCGGCAATCATCGCCTTTTCGCCCTGTTCTGGGCTTCTGTGTGCTTTGGGATTCTTCATAGAGATGGTGGAATGTGCTGGTGTGCTCTTGAGATATAGCCAGGAGAACTGCTCTGCCGCTGATTGTACTCCAACCTGTGGCATCTCCTCAAGGGGAAGAACGTAAGGGAAGAGTCCTGCTCGTTTGCCAAGGAGTTTAGCTCGGTAAGAAAGGAGTTCTACTCGGCAGAAGAGCAGTTCGGCTTGGCCAAACTGCTTTCCAAGTCGGCCACAAAGGAGTTTGGCCGACTCCAACTCCTTTCCTAGTCGGCAGAACTCCTTTGCTTCCGAGTACAATTCCTTGCCAAATCGGCAGAACTCCTTTGATACTCGGCCAAACTGCTTTGCTGCCGAGTACAACTCCTTTCCAAATCGGCAGAACTCCTTTGCTACTCGGCCAAACTGCTTTGCCAGCGAGTAAGAAAGGAGCAGTAACTCAGGGGAATGTAAAAAACACTGCAACAGAAAATTGACGAACAGGCAGAAAACCGGCATAGTAGAGATCATCTGACCAGAGAGGTACAAAGGAGAAAACCAAAAATGATGAAACATCCCCAGCTGAAAAAGATCATCCTCTTGATCATGGTTGCCTTGATCTCTGCCTTGTTTCTGGCCATGATCCGGCAGTTTCTGATGGCGATCTTTATGGCCGGGCTATTCTCCGCCATGACTACCCCACTCCACCGGCGACTGACCCAGCACCTGCAAGGCCGAGAGAACTTGGCCTCTATCCTGATTATCGTTGCGATCTTCGCTCTGATCTTGGTGCCGCTAGGTGTTCTAGTTGGCGTAGTCGTCAGTCAGGCCATGGATGTAGGCCAGTCCGTGACTCCTTGGGTAGAGTCCTTTGTCAAAGAGCCAGGCTTACTGAGCGGCTACATGGAGAAAATTCCCCATTACCAGGAGATCCTGCCCTACCGGGACATGATTTTTGGCAAAGCCGGTGAAGTAGTCAGCAATATCTCAACCATGCTGATCAACTCGCTTTCATCCATTGCCAAGATGACGCTGAATGCCCTGGTTAATGTGGTGATCATGCTGTATGTGATGTTTTACTTCCTCACCACTGGCGATGTGGTGCTTAAGAAGATCCTGTACTATCTGCCCATGAGCCATGAGGACGAGGAGTTGCTCCTACGCCGCTTCACCTCTGTGGCCAGAGCGACCATGAAGTCCACGCTTATCATCGGCATCCTCCAAGGCGGCTTGTGCGGTCTGGCCTTTGCCTTTGCTGGGCTGCCTTGGGCTGCTTTTTGGGGAACCGTGATGGCGGTGCTGTCGATCATCCCTGTCGTGGGGACTGCTGGAGTCTGGGTACCTGCGCTGATCATCCTTGCCGTAAAAGGGGACTTCTCTGGCGTGATCATTCTGGCAGTGATCTGTGGTGCTGTGGCCGGCAATTTGGATAATCTGCTCCGGCCCCGGCTGGTGGGTAAAGATACCGAGATGCACGACCTTTTCGTCCTCTTTGGCACCCTAGGCGGCATTACCATGTTTGGTATTCTCGGGATTATCATTGGCCCGATTATCGCCGCCCTCTTTATTACTATTTGGGAGATTTATGGAGATGCTTTTCGTGACTATCTCCCAGCTGTGGGCGATCTCAGGGATAAGGACTTGCTGGAAGATAAGGTTGAGGAGATCAGGCTTGCCTAATCTCCCTGGGCTGTACAGCCACT
Organism: Candidatus Electronema sp. PJ; assembly: GCF_048287395.1. Taxonomy (NCBI): domain Bacteria; kingdom Pseudomonadati; phylum Thermodesulfobacteriota; class Desulfobulbia; order Desulfobulbales; family Desulfobulbaceae; genus Candidatus Electronema; species Candidatus Electronema sp. PJ. The sequence continues at coordinate 11,790 of NZ_JBLWEO010000092.1, forward strand.
CTTATTCTTTCTTGGGCAGGAGAATCACCTCAGCTGCTTTGGCTGGCTGGAGGTATTGGGCAGCTAAGGCGGTGATCTCCTCTGCTTTGATGGAGCTAAAATCAGCTTGGAGGGTGAGTGGCCATTCGAGCCTCTGTGGGTGGCGATGGGAGTTAATCAGCACGGATTCAAGCCAGTAGCGGTTAGTGCGCACCATATCTCGAATGGAAGTCAGAGAAGGCTCTAAGGCCCGGGTCAACTCCTCGGCTGTCACCTTGCCTTGAGCCAGTTGCGCACCTGCCTGTTTAAGCTTAGTAGCCAGCACCGGAGCTTGTTTCGGTTCAGCCAGCAGCACACTGCGCAGCACGCCATAGCCTGGATCAACCAGGCTGGGTTGGTTATAAACATAGGGCGAATAAGCTACGCCCAGTTCCTCCCGAATCTGCTTACGCAGCCGGTCGTCCAGCACTGCTGCCAGCACGTTGAGTCGCCTGGTGCGAGCGATATCCCAGAAGTCAGCCGTGGGCCAAGCGACAGTAATCTGGGCCTTGTCAGTGGCGGTAGTCACCTGCTCGGTCAGGCTTTTGCCAGAGGGAAAGACAATCTGCTCACCCTTGCCCTGCTGGCTACCTTTGCGCTCCTCAGAAAAATACTTTCCAGCCAGTTGCAGAACCTGTTCCTTGTCAAAATCACCAACTACAGAGATCTCCAGCGGCGCATTTTTCAGCACCGGCGCAAGCCATTCCTCGACATCAGCCAAGGTCAGCTTCTTCAGAGTTTCCAGCGGTACAACGCCGTAGCGCGGATTACCGCCTGCGAGGAACTGCTCGCCCTTCAGCTGCATCACACCTTCGACTGAACTCTGCATCTGGGCATAGATATGCTCTACTTTCCGTAGCACTCGTGCAAATGCATCCGCACGAAAGGCTGGATCATGCAGATGGGTATGCAGCAGCTGGAAGAGCAAGTCCGTCTCCTCTTTCAACCCAGATCCCTTGAACTGAAAGCTGTCCTCGCCTACCTCAAAGTGCACGGTACTCGTATACTTGGCCAGGGCAGCCTTTAACTGCTCCTGCTCCAACTTACCTACCCCACTTTCTGGGACAAGCATTCGCGCCAGCAAGCTTAAGCCAGGCTTGGGTTGCGAGAGTTCGCCTTGGCCAAAGGCTACAGCGACTTGCAGCTCATTGGGTTCAAAGTCTGTCTTCTTCAGGTTCAAAATCAGACCATTGCTGAACACATAACGTTCTGCGCCGATCTTGTCGTAAGCAATCTGCTGCACAACCTGGGCTGTTGCCGCCGGTGGGTCAAGATAGGGAAAGACTACCTTCTCGTCCTGTTCCCAGGGCGTGAGTTCAGCCGCCTCAGCAGTCTTGAAGGCAGCAAGGATCGTCTCCTCGACTTTCTGTCCATCTTGGCCTGGCTTGAGTGCTGCCGTTCCAGCAACTTTAATTACCTGCCGTTCATGCCAAAGACTACGGAAGACCGCATTGACTTCGGTTACAGTCAGCTTGGCTAACGCTGGGCCGTACAGCTCCATCTCTTGCTGTGGGGATAACGGCACTTCATTATCATTCAGATCGTGAATAAGTTCTGCGGCCAGCGCATCGCTCTTCTGGCTGGCAGCAGATTGGACGCGCTCCCGCAGTGCGCTGAGGATTTCCTGCTTGGCGCGTTCCAGCTCATCTTCACTAAAGCCAACATTTAAGGCCTGCCGCAGGGCCATATTTAAAGCGGCCAAGGTTTCTTGCCACTTGTTGCCATCGGTTTTAGCTTGCAAGGCAGTCAAGCCAAAGCGTCCGACTATTCTATCAACATAGAAACTGGCACTGGTCATTGGACTATCCTTACTCTTGATCAAGCGTTGCAGACGGTAGTAGAACATAGTCGTAGCCACATTCTCCTGCAATTCACGCAGGGCAACAGCTTGCGTAAAGGCTTCTGGCTCGGTATTCCAAACAGAACCAATACTGATCTCTGTATAGCCAAGATCAGGTTCAAACTGATAAAAGGCCTCAGTACCCTTTTCTGCAACCTTGCCCAAGTCAGGACAAACTGGCGGCTGTTTACTCTTAACCTTAAGTGGGTTAAAGTATTTACTAATCAGCTCTTGCAATAAGGGGACATCAGCATCACCAACCACAACCAGGATCATGTTATCAGGTCGATACCACTGCTCATAGTATTGCCGCAGGAGAGCCGCATCAGCCTTTTTTAGCACCTCATCTACGCCAATCACATCTCGCTGTGCCACCAATGTGCCAGCAAAGACCTGCTCGATATCTGCCTTAAAGATCCGGCTTGTTGCTGAGTCACGTTCACGTTTTTCCGATAAGATGATGCCGCGTTCCCTGTTGACCTCTTTCGGCAGCAGGAGGGCACCACCTGCATAGTCAGCCAGGAGTTGCAGACCCTTGCTCAAGGTCTTGCGCTCGCTATTTGGCAGGGTCAGCTGATAGACTGTTTCGTCATAGCTGGTATGGGCGTTATTATCTGAGCCAAAAGCCATACCAATAGACTGGAAATACTCCACCATCACCCCAGGCGGATAGTGACTCGTGCCATTAAACATCATGTGTTCTAAGTAATGCGCTAAACCGCGCTGCGTCTCTGTCTCATGAAGCGAACCGGACTTGATATTCAATTGCAGGCTCACTCGGCCTTTAGGTTCACGATTCACCAAGATAACTGAGCGAAGACCATTCTTGAGCGTACCAAAGATTAGGGCCGGATCAGGTTTAAGGTCACTCTGATCATGCGGCCAACCTTGAATGAGGCATGAGGCTACTGCCGGGACGGTTTCTTTGGCTGCAAGCGTGTCTGTACGCTGAAAGGGCAGCAGCAGGAACGTCAACAGGAGAACTGGCAGGAGGACAGATGACCGTCGCAGGTGCATAGTAAAGTCCGGTAGAAGAAAGGAGGCAAAAATGAAACGAACACAAACTTACTCAAAGTAAGCCATCTTTTTTAGGCCTCGTCCAGCAAAGAAGTAGCAACTGCAAGAAAAAAGTATGCAGGCAGAATCGCGCATCGATGCTGATGGCTATGGATCTGTAGCCATATCATGGCACCGTGTGCTACTACTCCGCACCTATTTCAGTATATTTATAAGGTTAAGGCTATAGGCACGACGAGCATCACTCCAGGAGCTAGTGCTTAAAGAAGAGTGCACAGAGCTGGCTCTCTGCCTGAAAGCTAGGGCAGAGTACACACCACTCCCGCACGCGCATTGAGCGAATACACTCAGCAAGGTCTCGACAGGGCGTAGTAGTCAGATGGCATAAGCTAACCTGTTTTTGTGCGTGGCTTCGCTTTCGTTTATTCTCCTGAAGCTGCTGGGATGCGGCAGCAACACTGTCTTGCTTGGCAAGGGTATGCAGTCTGCTTCTTAGGAGTTCTACTACTAGAGGGTTTCCCCACAAGGAGAGATAACGCAGGCACGGTAGGCTGAAGAGTTCTAATGGCAATGAGCTTAGGTTGTTCTTGTAGAGGCTCAGATGCGTTAGATGCGTTAGCTTGCTGATTGAAGACGGCAATGAAATGAGATCATTTTCGCTCAAGTCAAGACATTGCAGGTTTAGTAACTGGGATATTTGCTGCGGTAATTCTGTAAGGTGATTACAACCTAGGTCAAGCTCAATTAGATGAGGTAGCTCGCAGATCGCGGATGGTATGGAGGTAAAGTGATTCTTCCAAAGGAAGAGCTTTTCTAAATTCGTTAGCTGTCTTATTTCATCCGGTAACGACCGAAGCTGATTAAGACCTAGATGCAACTCTTTTAGATTGGTTAATTGGCCAATCTCAGGTGGTAAACATCTCAGATGGTTATTACAAAGGTTAAGCGAGACTAATTGATTAACCTGGAATACTTCTGGTGGCACTGTTGTCAGGTCTTTATCGCTGAGATCAAGCTCTATATTCTTGCTTTTCCTAACACGCTTAATCACTTTACTTTTTTCTTTGCTTAACATGGCTTGCCTCCAGCCAATAAAATACCTCCGTCCTCTGCAGACCGGATCGTTGCCTGCGCTATATATTGCAAAACGCATCCGACAAGCCTCCTTTTTTTGCTCTTGCCGTGCGATTGCGTGGAAAACGCAATTATACTAAACAGCTAAACTGAATCTGTCAAGAAAATGATGACGTATTTCGTGTATGAATAGATACAAAAGTGCTCATACAGCAACAGTGTGGCAGGAAGAAAATCTATGCAGATAGTTCGAGACGTGTTATGCTCTTATTAAGATAAGCACTTAGGCGAGAGCCAGATAAGCACTTATGCGTGAATGCGATAAGCACGATATCGCTGCCTAGATACGCATGAAGTCGGCAGCGTCTAAAAGGAGAAGGATAATGGAGCTTGCAGGTAAATATGGGCTGGTTCTTGGTGCAAGTCGAGGTATTGGACGAGCGATTGCCCGAAAACTGGCAGCAGAGGGTATGCAGCTCTGTTTACCGTGGTTTGACTGGCCTGCTTCAGTGCAAGAGATGGAGGCGGAATTTCATGGTCATTTGCTACTGCAAGCAGATTTGCGGGATGCTGAAAAAGTACGACTGATGGTGAAGCGCATTCATGATGAGTTCGCTGGTCTGCATGTTTTAGTCAATAATATTGAACGTGGCGGGATGCCAGTTGTCCACGGGGCTTATCATCGCCCAATTAACTGTGAACAGTGGCAGCTGGAAATGGATACTACACTGCACGCAAAATGGTTGGTCTTTGAGGCGTGTCTGCCGTTACTGCAGCAGGCAGAACAGGCAGCGGTGGTAAATGTATCGTCCATTGCCGCGATTACCGGACGTTCAGGCCCAGCAGGACTGTTGTTCAGTGATGGCTATGCGGTAGCCAATCGCGGCGTTAGCTCGCTAACAGAGAATTGGGCCAGGCTAGGCGCACCTACTATTCGGGTCAATGAAATCATGCTTGGCCTGATTGATACGCGGCATGGGACAGGCACGCGTGGCTGGAATTTACTCAGTGAAAAGGAGCAAGCGCAGTTACTGGAACACACTTTACTCAAGCGCACGGGTACACCAGAGGAAGTGGCCAATGCTGTGCTTTTTCTACTCCGGGATGCGGAATTTATGACCGGCGCAGTCCTACGTTTAGATGGCGGATTTATTCTCGGCAGCGAGGACCTGCCAGCAATGCCAGATGGGGTGTTGTAAAGAGGAAGGGCAAAATAAGAAAGGAGACTGCCTTGCGGTCAGTCTCCCTCTTTTTACTTGCGCTGTTATGGATTAAATCGCTGCTTCGCCGCGCTCGCCAGTACGCACCCGCACCACATCTTCCACGGGCAGGATGAAGATCTTGCCATCCCCGATCTTACCACTTAAAGCTGCCTCGCGGATCGCACTCACCACTTTCTCGGTTAACTCGGCTCGCACCACCAGCTCAATCTTAATCTTAGGATTGAACTCAACATGATACTCAGCTCCCCGATACATCTCTTTGTGCCCCTTCTGCCGACCATAGCCCTTGACCTCACTGATGGTCATGCCGGTGATGCCTAAGTTGTTCAGGGCCTCTTTGACATCATCAAGCTTGAAGGGTTTGATTATTGCTTCTATCTTTTTCATGGCGATAACACCTCCCTGGGGTGATCGTTAGATATTGTAGCCTACTTCATTATGCTGGGACAGATCAAGACCAACCACTTCGTCTTCCTCAGTGACCCTAAAGCCAACCAGCTTGTCTGTGATTTTCAGGATCAGCCAGGTGAGGATACCGGAGTAGGCGAATGTAACCAACACGCCGACTAACTGAATTCCTACCAGGCTTGGGTTGCCAAAGAAGAGGCCGTCTGCGCCTGCGGGATTGATGGCTTTCGAGGCAAAGAGACCTGTAGCGATTGCCCCCCAGGTACCGCCGCAGCCATGTACAGCTACTACGTCGAGCGCATCGTCATATTTGAATTTGCTCTTGAGGGAAATAGCCAGATAACACAGTACACCTGCCACCAGGCCGATAATTACCGCAGATACCGGACCAACAAAACCAGAAGCCGGGGTAATGGCTACCAGGCCTGCCACTGCGCCTGAAGCTGCACCCAGGGCAGTGGGTTTGCCATGCAGCCACCATTCTGCTGCAACCCAGGAGACCATTGCTGCTGCTGCTGCTATATGAGTGACAAAGAAGGCTGAACCTGCGATAGCATTAGCTGCACCTGCACTCCCTGCATTGAAACCAAACCAACCGAACCAGAGTATCCCCGCACCTAGCACACTCATACCCAAGCTATGTGGCAAAAAGGAATCTCTGCCGTAGCCCTTGCGTTTACCGATGAAGATGGCAGCAATCAGAGCGGCCATACCAGAATTCAGGTGTATGACTGTGCCGCCTGCGAAATCCAGTGCTCCAAGTTTGAGTAACCAGCCATCAGCTGCCCATACCCAGTGGCAGACCGGTAGATAGACTATCGTCGTCCACAAAAAAGTGAAAAGCAAGAAGCCACTGAATTTAATTCGCTCGGCAAAGGCACCAGTAATCAGAGCTGGGGTAATGCTGGCAAACATCAGCTGAAAAGCACAGAAAACTATATGCGGAATGCTGGTAGCATAGGTGCTGCTTGGCTCCAAGCCCACGCCGTCTAAAAAAGCCCAGCTCAGGTTGCCAATTACGCCGCCCACATCTGGCCCAAAGGCGATAGAATAGCCATACACCACCCACATCAGGCCAATCACGCCCAACGAGAAAAAGCTCTGCACTACAGTGGATAGCACGTTCTTGGAACGCACCAAACCGCCGTAAAACAGGGCTAGTCCGGGGGTCATGAACATGACCAGGGCCGCTGCAATCATCATAAACGCGGTGTCTCCCGCATTGATCGCACTCGGATTCATAACAGAGTCCTCCTCGAAAAGATAAAGTTATTGATGCGTTTCTTGCCGGGACACATTGACTGGAAGGCTTACAAAACGTTCTTCATCCCATCCTGGTCTTTTGCTTTGCCGGTCGCTTTCACTCTGTGTAGTAGCAAAATGTATGCCATTTTTGCAGCAAGATTATTTATACATTACGAACAATACGTTGGCTATCTAGGCAAGTGCTACCATGCTTCTGTTGCGAAACATTACAAACAAATATGTAGAAATTTTTCAGTCATAGCTATCAAATTTGTCGCAAGTAAACATTCGCTTTGGTAACTACGCACAAAGCTAACGCTCTGGCTGCTGGAATTGAAAAAGCTGTAGCTGCTCTTGACTTTTGTACTTTACCAGGCATAGAATGAATCATTCTTGGCAACCTAAATAGCCTTGAGTGGTAGCGATGCTAATATTAAATTTAAAACATAAGGATATGACTATGAAGCAGACAAGATCGTTTCAGTTTTTTGCGCTTTTTATCGCGCTTGGACTTACCTCCTGCGTAGGTGTATGGAAAAAAAATACATCTCATAACGAAAAACCTTCAGATGCGATACCGTGCAAAACAGCTGGCCCGCAGACTCCGAGAGATATAGACAGTAAGATAGGGACGAACAAGATAGTCTTTCCTGTTGCTCCGATCTACAGCGAGTTGAATCTCTGTAACATCCATTTCCATGTCAACGCTGAACATAAAGGGGAAAATTTCTCTCTTGAGGCAGGAGCAGGAGATCATGGTCACGGCGGTGGCTATAAATGCACAGATACCCCCTCTCTGACCAAGGAAGAACTGAAGTCACCTAATGGTAGCATCTGTGAAGGGTTGAAGCCAGGCGACACCATTGAGGTGCATTGGGTGCATAGTTCCTGCGGAGATGTTCAACCGGGCGAGACACTGAAATCCTGTCTGTCTGAAAAATGTCAGAAGCCCAGCTTACGCGTCGAGGCTCAGGTTTTCTTGGTGGTTAACGATCCAACCGCATTGAATTTCAATGATCTTTCCTATGACGGCAATATCGTTAACGGACGACATCAGGCAAAAGCGATACCAGCCGGCACCGGCATTCCAGTAGAGTTCCTCGGATCAACGACAGGGGAGAAATATAACAATGAGCAATGCTCACCCTTGCAGGTAACTTGGAATGTACGTCCACAATGTGCCAAAGTTGACATCAATAGCCTCGGCAAATGGTGCGAACACAATGTGTTTAAAGAACATCACGGGCACGGTGCGAGAGAATTAGTCACAGACCCAAGTCTGCTGTCTGAGATTAAATAGCCCATCTTGTGCAAGTCGTCTCCTGCAAGCCGTTGCCAGAAATGTACTCGGTAAGAAAGAAGTTTGGCCAAGCCGCAAAGGAGTTCTGCCGACTTGAAGAGGAGTTTTACTCGGCAGGAAAGGAATCTTAGTCGGCAAAAAAGGAGTCTGGCCGACTCGCAAAGGAGTTCGGCTAAGCCGCAGAGGAGTTCTGCCGACTAAGAAAGGAGTCTTGGTCGGTAGAAAAGAAGTTTGGCCGACTTGCAAAGGAGTTTGAGTAAGCCGGAAAGGAGTCCGGCTCGGTTACAAAGGAGTTTTGCCGAGTATAACTCCTTGGCAACCGAGTAAAAAAGGAGCCTTTTGCCAGAGAAAAGCGTTGCGCTGAGGGAAAACAGCAGTGCTAGCTGGAGCTAATCAAGGCTCGGTAAGACTGTAAATTCAGCGACCTACTCAAATTGCCTCGACTGCCCTTCGCCTTCTGTCCAACGCAACTAGGGCTGAAGCAGCCCTTGCCGCTGCTGCTTCAGCCTAGCCTTTTCCTCTTACGACCACCAAATCGACCGCTTAGGCGGGTTGCCGTATTTTTCAAAGACATCGCCCGACTCCTTCAGCACCGCCTCGAGTTCCTCGACTGTAAAGCTGTAGCCGTCCTGAGCAGCCAGCGCGACAAATTCCTCCTTAGTGGCTGGAACGTCGTATTTCGCCTTAATCTTTTTGTCTTTGCCGCCAGCTGTTAGCAGCTTTTCTACGTCCGCTTTTGCCATGATCTGACCTCTCCTAGAAGGCTTTTGTTATTTGAATGCTGAGGGGAAAAAATCAATCCGCACGCTTTCCTCGCTGTCCTGCGTCAAAGCATAGAAGTTGCCGTCATTGAGGCGCATTTCCCGTTCCTGGGCCGCCTGCTTGAGCAGGATAATTTTGCCCTGCACCAGTTCCTGCTCTGCGTCACGGTTGACATGGAGCAGCAGACAGTTGCTGGCCTCGGTGAACTGCAACAGGAAGGCGTTATGGTTGAGGAAAACCCATAGACATGGGCGATGTTCATGCCCGCTGATTCGACGATTTCCTTGATCACACCAAGTTTTCGTTCTGGCATATATTGAACCGGATTGCTGGGTTAAAGAAGCTCATTCACCACCAAGTCGCGTAGCCTCCCAGCCAATTTCAGCATAGCCGGGATTTCCTCCTGGGTTGGCGGGCGGATATTGAAGGCATCAAGATCGCAAATTTCCTGATATTTGTCTAAAGCCAGCAGGCCCTCGCCGATCTCCCCCATTCTGCCGGGAAAGGTGTTCTCCATCGCCTCGACCAGATCGCCCATGGTGTGATTGTAGGGCAGTGCCCCGTGCCGCATCAGTGCAGCCATGACGAATTTTTCTATCGCCATGGCGATAAGATTGTAGAGGATCTCTGGGGTGAAGGAGGGCACAGCTTTCTGGTGTGCCCCTCTCGCGGTCTTCAGATACCCCTCGCCGTGCTGGAAATACTCCTCCCAGCCCTTGATCGGCTGGAGTGCGGTCAGCGGTATCAGATCAGTCCGGCCTTGCATCACCACTCTCCTGAAGAAATTTCCGCAGACAGATAAGCTGCGTAGTCTGCCAACCAACTCTTTGGTAAAAGGCCAGAGCAGCGGCATTGGTTCGGTCTGCCAGCAAGTGCAGGCGACTAGCTCCGCAACTTGCCGCCCACTCGCCGATGGCATTCAAGAGCTGCTTGCCAATTCCTTGCCTCTGCCATTCCGGCAGCACCATCACGTCTTCGATCACCGCTGCTGGGCCGCCCTCTGCCGTGGAAATCAGCAACTGGCCAGTGCAAAAGCCGATCACCCGCTCTCCCTTCTCCGCAACCAACACTGCGGCATGATGGTGTTCCGCCAGCAGCAGCTCTAGCCCCTGTTGCTGCTTGGCTGAATCCGCGACAAAATCCTGTTCAATACTGAACAGCAGCCCCAGCAAGCCGACCAAGGCAGGAATGTCCGCAGACTTTGCCCGGCGGATGACGATTTGCTCTGGTGCGTTCATGAACGCGACTCAGTCGGAAATCAGGTATTTGCTTGCTGGTTTGCCCTGTTCGAGGCCGTCGAGAATAGCATCAATGGCCTCCTTGCTGTTCACGCCGCCAAACCACCAGTTTTCTGGCTGCACGACCATTACCGGACCTTTCTCGCACTGTTTGAGACAGGAGGTGGCCGTGATAAGACAATCCAGGCCTCTATCCAGAACCTCTTCCTCGATGTATTGCAAAAAGCCTTCGCTCTGTTTGTGACAGAGACCTTTTTTGTCACCTGCTACCCGAAAACTCTGACAGAGCAGAATCTGCCGTTTAGGTATTGCCATTTCCTCTTCTCCTTATTTTTTGCCGCATTTATTCTTCTTCCCGCCGCCGTACAGCACATCGACGAGACCTTCAATATTGTCCTCGACCAGCAGTATCTTCACATCGTGCGCAGCCAGTACCTTCTGCGGATTTTCCCCAGCTTTTGCCGCCACCAGAGCAAAGCAATCAAAGAGGCATTCACGGAACAGGGCCTCCCAGCGAGAAGTGCCCGCCTCCGGCACATCGCGCACCGTGAGCAGCGAGGGCAGGCTGTCTTCGTTGCGCGGCCCGTAGATGAGGATTTTGTCGGCCTGACCGAGGTGCAAATCCACTTCCATGCCGTTGCTGCTAACCACAGCCACGTTAGGCCGCTCCTTCGTCGGCTGAGGCAGGAGCATTCCAGCTAAACTGCCACTGCTGCTGGGCGGAGTGAAACAGGAAGAGCCGTATTCGGCTAAGTCCAGATACGCCGCCGCGTCTTGCTGGGCTTTTTTCAGCATTGTTGCATCGCAGGCAGGTAATTCCTCCTCGCCAGCAACCGGCTCAAAGGGCAGCATGGTCATTGAGGATGCGCCGAGCCTGGCCATCTTTTCCGCAATCGCCGACACGTGCTGATCGTTGAGGCCTGGGTAAACCGTGGTCTGAATGTTCACCTTTAGTCCAGCTTGAGCCAAAGCCGCGACTGCTTTTTCCTGCTCGATAATTAACATCTCCGCTGCTTGCGCCAGCGGCACGGTCTTCTTGCTCGGACGAATCCAGAGGTAAATTTTTTTGCTAATTTCGCCAGCCACCGCCTCAACTTGCAGGCTGATCTGCGCCACCTGCTGTCGTTCTGCCAGCGCAACGGCTAAAGGCACAGCCCCTAGCCCAGCAGCCGTTATCTTTACGAGGAGATGCGGAAAATTTATCTTGAGCAGGTCAAGCGCAGCCAGTAGTAACTCCGGCACAGCCAGTGCATCGCCGGGACCGCAGAGGTTCACGCCGCGTATCTCCTTACCACCTTTGATCAGCTCGCCAAGCCAAGCGACTGCCTCCGCAGGTGGCATGGCCGGGACTATTGCTTGGCCGTGACCGAAGCGTTTGCCGCAAACGGCCTGCGGCGCAACTGGCAGGATCAGGCTGTCAATCCGCATGGATTTTGCACAGGCTTTCATTGCTCTTTCAATAGGCAGAAGAGTCATCTTTTTTGCGGCGCAGTTCACCGCTCTTATCCTTGAGAAAGCAAGAACCGTGCCAAGGTGAAAGAGAGATAATTTTTCAGCAAAATTATCAGGCTAGACAAAGATGCTCCATATCCCCTCCTGTTCATTTTCGCAGACAGGATGACAATATGGTGGGCGATACAGGCATTTTTGTCAGACTTGCGCCACAATGTTGTCGCAGCTGACAAACAGGAAGCTGCAACAACATAACTCCTAATACTGCCTGAATATAATAGATTCCACAGACTGCTATCAAAGCAGAAAGGGACAGGCATTACGCCTATTCTCTTTCTTGAAATGAAGCTGCCTTGTCTTTCAGGATTGTCAGGCTGTGCTATGCCGGGTATGTTTGCATTGAAATGGAGATAACTAACTGAAACCGAACAGGAGACCGCGATGGACGAGGTGAAAATTTTTGTTGAGCTGCCGCAAGAAGTGGAAAAATGGCTGATTCAGAACGAGACCAGCTTGGCGCGGCTGCTCCGGCAGCAGGGCGTGGAGGTAAGGGAGAGCCATGAGCTGAATCCGTTCTGCGGTGAGGATGGCAACGCAACAGCACGGGAATTATCCCTTTCCTTTGCAGTCAACTGCATGGCTGCGGCGGCATTTGTTGCCGCAGTCGGCATAGTAGCGGACAACATCCTCGCCACCATGAACAAGAAAACGGAGCAGGCACCAATCCGCAGCTTGACTATGGTGCGGGACGCGAAAGGCAATCCGGTTTTCGGCAAAGATGGCAAGCCGCTTTATGAGCTTACTGAAACTCCGGTGCTACAGGAGCCAAGGGCGGAGAACAGAACGGCAGGTGTTGAATTTCAGGTGAAACTACCAAAAGACGGCGCAGTTTTTCTGCTGCGCATCGGCTCCTCCCGTCAGGAAATAGTCCAGCAATGAGCTTCCGGGCTTTTGTTGTCGGGGCGGATTATCATCTGCAATTTGCGCGGGCAGATGCGGAGCGGATTGCAGATGCGCTGGCAACGCTGGGCTATGAATTGCCTGAGCCGCGTATTCCGCCGCCGGAGGAATGCAGTGATTCCATCATCGCCCGCTTAAAGAAATTTGCCACTGACAGCAGGCCAGATGACACCTTGCTCTTTTATTTTGCAGGACATGGAATTCCTCGGGAAGATTTGTACTTGGTTCTTCCTTTAGATGATCCAGATCGAAATCCTATACAGACATGCCTAAGCATGATAGAGATAAGCAATGTATTTAAACGCAGTGCTGCGGCAACGAAAATAATTATTCTTGATTGCTGTCATGCAGGAAAGGCATTCAATATGACGGATTTTGTTTTTTCTGATAATTGCTTAGTCGTAACGGCATCTGATTTTTTTGAACGTGCTGTGGAATTTAAAGATCGGAAGGCTGGTTTTCTCAGTTATAATTTGCGTAAAGCCATGACAGAATATTTGTCAAAAATTACAAATAATTCAAGGGTTACATTAGGGTTGCTTCAAAGTTATCTTTGGGGAAAGGTGGAACAGCACAATCAACGGCATACCGACAAAGTACCAGACATTTCTATAGTTTCAAAACAGAAACATGAGATCGTAATAGCCGAGCTTGCTGCAAATCAGGTTGCAAGATTGTCTGGAATACGATTAACATCAGAAAATATCAAGAAAATTGCTCAAAAAGAGAATCTTAAAAAGGATAAAAGCAGCAATATTATTATAACGGCATTGAAACTTCTTGATAGAGAAGCAGCAAAGCCTTTCGCTAAAAAGCTACTTGAGGAAAGGCAAGGGGTTGATATAACATGTACCGCTTTGAAACTTCTTGACAGAGAAGAAGCAAAGCCCTTCGCCAGAAAATTGCTGGAGGCGGAAGGGCAAGCTGCCGATGTCATCTGCACTGCCCTGAATCTTTTGGACAAAGATGAGGCCAAGCCTTTTGCAAAAAAACTGCTGGAAAAGGAAGGCCAGGAGCATCAAATCATCTGCACTGCCCTGAATCTTTTAGATCGTGAAGAAGCCAAACCTTTCGCCAGAAAACTGCTGGAGAAGGACGGCCAGAGTTTTGAAGTCATCTACACTGCCCTGAGCATCTCCGGCGAAGATGCGGCAGATTACGCAGCTGGTGTTCTGGACAACTGGCAGCAGAAGCCATTTAATGTGGTGCTGCGCTGTCTCAACATCGCGCCCGCCAGCAGGCAGGCGGAGGATGTCATTTCTTTCCTGCTGAAAAAGAAAAGGAATCAGTATGAATACTTCAGACTCCTTGAGTTCCCATTTCCTGCCATTCCAGCGTGGCAGGAAGAGACCCGGCACATCATCAGCAAATGGAAATATACCAGCAGACAGACTGTTGCCGCTGTACTGCGGCATTATCTTGATGATCCTTTTCTGCTGAACAAGTCCTGCTTTGAAATCCTCAGCCAGTGGAAATATGACATAGAATATCAGCGTAAAAAATTTTCCAAAACAATCTGCACTGATCATATCCTCATTGCCCTTGGTCATCCGCATCTGCGCGTTCCCGCCCAACGCAGTGCCGCCGGGATGCTGCTGCGGGAAAAAGAGCAGCCCGGCTTTCTCGGCGACAAGCTGCTTCAGGCGGCGGAGGCGATTGTTAACGAAGGCATGTATCCTGATTGGGAAAAAGAGGCTGACTGAGGAAAAACAAAATGGCAGACCAAAGCCTGCCCTTTTTCGAGAGAGATAAAGCAGCCAGCCTTACGTTCTGAAAACCAACCTTCCCTCCTCCCCTTTATCAATCACAATCCTGTCGCCTTCACCAAACCTGCCTTCCAATATCTCCAAAGCCAGCGGGTCTTCAATCTGCCGCTGAATAGCCCGCTTCAAAGGCCGCGCACCGTAGGCGGGATCATAGCCAGCATCCACCAAGAAGAGCTTGGCCGCCTCGGTCAATTCAACAGAGAACTTGCGGTCGGCAAGACGTTTTGCCATTCTTGCAATCTGAATGTCCACAATTTGAAGCAAATCCTCGCGGCTCAGGCCGTGGAAGGTGATGATTTCATCAACCCGGTTGAGGAATTCCGGTTTGAACTGCCGGTGCAGCAATTCATCCACCTGCTGCCGCATTGCCTCCGGGTTGCGCTGCCCCAGCTCCATGATGATCTGACTGCCGAGATTGGAAGTCATGATGATGATCGTGTTCTTGAAGGAAACCGTGCGACCTTTGCCGTCAGTCATGCGGCCATCATCAAGAGCTTGCAGGAGGACATTGAAGACATCGGGATGCGCTTTTTCAATTTCATCCAACAGCACGACAGAGTAAGGCCGCCTGCGCACGGCTTCGGTCAGCATTCCGCCTTCATCGTAACCGACATAGCCAGGAGGCGCGCCGATCAGGCGGGCCACGGAGTGCTTCTCCATGTATTCGCTCATGTCAATGCGGATCATGGCCTGCTCGGAATCAAAGAGAAAATCCGCCAAGCTGCGGGCCAGCTCGGTTTTGCCGACACCGGTCGGGCCAAGGAAAATGAAGGAACCGAGCGGCCTGTCCGGGTCTTGCAATCCGGCACGGGCGCGGCGCACTGCGTTGGCGACCGAAACGATGGCCTCTTTCTGGCCGACCACGCGCCGGGCGAGCTGCTGCTCGGCCTGAACCAGCTTTTCCTTCTCACCTTCCAGCAGCTTATCCACCGGAACGCCCGTCCATTTAGCGACAACCGCCGCCACGTCCTCCGCGCTGACCTCCTCCTTGAGCATCTGGTGCTCCTGCTGCACCTCAGCCAGCTTGCGGTTTTCGGCCTCCATTTCTTTTTCCAAGGCAACAATGCGGCCATAGCGGATTTCCGCCACCTTGCTCAGATCACCGGCCCGCTCCGCCCGCTGCTCCTCGCTGCGGGCCTCGTCAATCTTGGTTTTAATCGCCCGGATGCGCTGGATGACATCCTTTTCCAGCTGCCACTGGCCCTTCATGGCATTGAGCTTGTCGTTCAATTCGGCCAAGTCTTTCTTCAGCCGAGCAAGCTGCTCTTGAGATGCCTTGTCCTTCTCTTTTTTCAACGCCTCCTGCTCGATCTCCATCTTGATCCGCTTGCGCTCCAGCTCGTCAATTTCGGTGGGCATGGAGTCAATCTCGATGCGCAGCTTGGATGCTGCTTCATCAATCAAGTCAATGGCTTTGTCCGGCAGAAAGCGGTCGCTGATGTAGCGGCTGGAGAGCACAACCGCCGCCACAGTCGCCGCATCCTGAATGCGCACGCCGTGATGCACCTCGTATTTTTCCTTGATGCCGCGCAGGATGGCGATGGTGTCCTCTTCGCTCGGCTCCTGCACCAGAACCGGCTGGAAACGGCGTTCGAGGGCCGCGTCTTTCTCAATATATTTGCGGTATTCGTCCAGCGTGGTCGCACCGACGCAGTGCAGCTCGCCGCGAGCCAAGGCGGGCTTGAGCATGTTCGAGGCATCCATCGAGCCTTCCGCCGCGCCCGCGCCGACAAGGGTATGAATTTCGTCAATAAAGAGGATGATCTCCCCGGCTTTTTTCTCCACCTCTTTCAGAACCGCCTTGAGCCGGTCTTCAAATTCGCCCCGGTATTTCGCGCCCGCGATGAGCAGGCCAAGATCAAGGGCCAGCACCTGCTTGCCCCGCAGCGAGGCCGGGATGTCGCCGTTGACAATGCGCTGCGCCAAGCCCTCAACGATGGCGGTCTTGCCCACGCCCGGCTCGCCGATCAGCACCGGGTTGTTCTTGGTGCGGCGGCTGAGAACCTGAATAATCCGGCGCACTTCTTCATCGCGGCCAATGACAGGATCGAGCTTGCCGCGCCGCGCAACATCGGTGAGGTTGCGGGCGTATTTTTCGAGGGCCTGATATTTGTCTTCCGGGTATTGATCCGTGACGCGCTGATTGCCGCGAATGACGGTCAGGGCTTGCAGAAACTTGTCCGCTGTGATGCCAAGCCGCTCCAGCATTTTCGCAGCGGCAAGGTGGCCGCTTTTGAGGACAGCAAGGAAAAGGTGCTCTTGGCTGACATATTCGTCCTGCATGGCCGAGGCTTCTTTGAACGCCTGGTCGAGCAGCTTGCTGAAATTCTGGGACGGATAGACCTGGCCCGCGCCGCTGCCGCTGACCTTGGGCAGCTTGTCAATGAGCTGCTGCGTTTCGCTGAGGACGGCGGCGGGGTTCGCGCCCATCTTCTGCAAAACCGGAACCGCAACGCCTTCAGGCTGCTCCAGCACCGCCTTCAGCAGGTGCTCCGGCTGAATTTCCTGATTGCCGAACTGCTCGGCCAAGCTGACAGCGGCCTGCACCGCTTCCTGCGATTTGACAGTGAATTTGTCGAGTTTCATGGCTTCCTCCGTGGGGTGACTGTGCAGGAGAAAATAAGATTTTTTTGCAGGCTGTCAATGCGGGGAGGGATTGAAGACGGCGGCTGACCTGTCTGAGCTATCTTCACTTTAGCGGACACACCAATTACCCTGACAGGAACAGGAGGTGTGTTTATGGGCTATCGCAGGTACGATTCCGATTTCAAGCGAGAAGCCGTGCGCATGGTTGTTGAAGAGGGAGTTGGTATTCGCGAG
>NZ_JBLWEO010000093.1:0-49082 GCF_048287395.1 Candidatus Electronema sp. PJ
GGCGTGAAAGTGAGCCAGGGGGCTTCATCTACGCATCAAGGTTCGAACCTTAGGGGCGGCCACAAGCTCTCCCCGACTCGTGTGCTGGCAGCTAACCACCACAACAGACAAGATACAAGGGCGGCCCCCTGTGGCCGCCCTGGAAATCAGGCTATTTCTTCTTGCATGAAAGGGCAGGCACAGGGGGCTGCCCCTACCTTGCAAAGCCCGCGTGCAGCGGTAGCTCGACCAGATGCAGCTGCACTCATCGCGGCTCCTCTTGTTCTCTCTGCTGCTTGAAAAAATTGATCCAGGCTGAGGTTTTTTCTAAGGCCCAATCTTTGGGCGGGAGATGCGGTGGCTCGGCAAGGCTTTTCAGGGTGGTTTGCGGGTCAAGCCGCTCGTAAACTCGCACCCAGAAACAGAGTCGCTCTGGATGCACCTCGCAGAATCCCAGGCGGCTCCCGCCGCAAGGGCCGTTGATTAACCGTTTGGGGCAGCCAGACTGCGGACAAAGAAAGGCAGATCGGGATAAAGTGCAGTCGCCACACATTCGGCAGTTGAACAGCAGCCGTTTGATTGCCCGTTCCAGCAGAATCAGGACAGTGGTCCGGCGTTTACCTTGGCTACAAAAGAGACAGAAGCGGCCAAAAAGCCTGCTGCTCAGAGACTGACTGAACAGGAGCTGATGACTGAGGCTGGGAAACTTGGTAGCAGCCCTGCGTAAGCCGGGCTTGAGCAGGGTTTCCTGCGACAAGCCTTGTTCTTTACGGTAAAAATACCAGGTCTTCTGTAATGGAAAATCGCAGACCAGATCAGGCAGCTCTGTTTCCTGATCCCATTGCGCATAACGGTCTAAGACATAGCTGACTTCCTCAAAACGGAGGTTGCTGCCGCCGAGATGCACGCCTTGGCAGCCGTACCGCTTCAGTCGCACAATCATCGCAGCGGCCCGATCCAGGCGGGCATGGTTGTCGCCTGCGGCGGCCTCCTGTTCCATCCGGGCGAGCAGCTCTTGAGAGAGAAGCACGCCAGGTACTTTGCCGGCGGCCATCGCTCTGGCCGTCCCTAAAGAGGGGATAAAGACATTGGCGAGCACCGGCAGGTTGATGCGTTCGCGCCGCAGCAAGGTTATCAGCTCGGCAAATTTGCGCACATCAAAGCCCAGCTGGCTGACAATAAAATCTGCGCCGGCGCGTACCTTGCGCAGCAGATTGGCATACTGCCAAACCTGCTCGGCCTCAGTGGCCTTAAAGGGTGAAACCACGCAGCCTTTGAACAGGCGGAGATAAGGCCGTTTTTGACTGAGAATACAGCCAGGATGCAGGCCAGTGGCCATCTCCTGCATGAGTTGCAGGGTCTGGGTGCTGTCGAGATCAAAGACTGGCCTGGCTTGCCCGTAATAGCCAGGCTTAGGAAAGTCCCCGCCCATCACTAACAGGGAGCGCAAGCCCAATCGCTGATAGAGATAAATGTGGCTAACAATCTGGCTGCGGTTCTTGTCTTTGAGGGAGAAATGCAGCAGCGGCTCAATCTTGAGTTTCAGCAGCTCTTCGCCAATCGCGGCTGGAGCCAAGGAGGAGTTGCCACCCGGATTATCAGTGACAGACAGGGCCTTGATCCTGCCATCGGCCTTGGCAGCGCGGGCAAAGTCCAGCAGTTGCTCGATCCGTTTGCCACAGCAGCTCTGGCCAGGCACTAATTCATAGGTGAAGGTGAATTCGCCGGGATTATTCAGGGAGGTTCGGAGCATAATTCGATAAGAGCGCAGAAAATGGCCGCACCAAAAGAAGCAGGCGGCGGAGTAAACACTGCGAAATAAGAGAAAGAGCAACAGAGCAAGGTGAAACGCGAGAGAAATGCAGCGGAAACAACGGCGGGATACTGAGGAATTTTGGTGGAGCTAAGCGGGATCGAACCGCTGACCTCTTGAATGCCATTCAAGCGCTCTCCCAGCTGAGCTATAGCCCCTCCAAACGAGGCCCATAATATCCTCAATCCTCCCTACTGTCAAGCGGCAAAATGCGAACGACGGCAAGAAAAAAAAGGACAACCGTTTACCGCTCTAGACCGGAAAGGGCTTGCATTTTTTCCGCGAGAGAGTTATGAATAAGTCCGAATTTCATGCGCAAAACCTTGCAAGGAGAATATATCATGGCGTATAAATGTGAAATCTGCGGAAAAGCTCCGACGACCGGCAATATTGTCAGCCACGCTCACAACAAGAGCAGGAGACGTTGGTTGCCCAACTTACAGAGTGTCCGCTCAGTAAGCGGCAGCGGACGCACGGTCCGCATTCGGGTTTGCACGCGTTGCATCCGTTCTGGCTCGGTGGTTAAACCGGCGTGACAGATGCAGAGCTGTAGTGAAGAGGGGCGCGGAGAGGAATCTTCCGGCCCTTTTTTTATTGCGTACACAAAGGAGAGAGCATGAGCAGCGAGGAGATTCGTTTCCTGCCATTTGAGCAGGCTGCCGCCTTGGTTGGGGCGATTCAGGAAGAGGAGGATGTCGAAGACCCAGATCGCCGTATCTTCATGGTCTATGCCAAAGATGACCGAGAGCTGTGTTGGTTTGACTTTGATGAAGTGGTGAGGGAGGTCAAGCCAGTTAAGGGCGATAAAGGTCGGGAGCAGGTAACAGAGTACATCCTGCATCGCATACCCGAATGGGTGCTTGAGCTGTAGCAGCGGCTATTTTTCTGAGCAGGAATGTTTCTCATTCTTCCCTTCCTGCTTTTCTGCTATGCTACCTTGTAGCAGCAGAAAAAACATCTTGCCGCTTCTTGCGCAGATACTCTTTCCTCAAGCAGACAGCTCACTATGTTTGACAAGTATTCCTCCATTCCTGAACAGCTGCATCTGGTTATCACCGGCGAAACTGGCAACGCTCTGTCCTTTGTTGTGGAACGCGACTGGCTCGCTCTGTGCATGAGCGGCCTGCTTCTTCTCTTGCTCCTCTTACCAGTAGGTACGTGGTTTGCTCTGTATTGCCTTCAGGAAAAGAACGAACTCGCAATCAAGACCGTTAACCAGGCGCGCGAACTCGAGTCTGTCCATGCTGACTATACCGAGCAATTGGACACTGAGCTGGCACAACGAGAGAAGCAATGGCAGGAGCAAGCTGCTGCTGCTCAGGCTCGCATCAATAGTCTGGAAGAAGAACAAGAAGTAACTGAGCAGCAATTTAATGCAGAAAAGGAACGGCTCATTTGTCGTTATGAGGAGGAGCTGGCAGCAGCGACTCAAGCAGGCTCAATCAGAATATCCTCTCTCGTTGCCGAGCTGGAACAGATGCGGCAGGGTAAGCAGAAGCTGCTGGAGAAGACCGCAGGTAAACTTGACGAGCGCAGCCGGATGATTGAAACCGTGATGAGCCGGATCGGGATTGAGATCAAAGTTGGAAGAAAGCAGCCAGTCAGCGGCAGTGGCGGCCCCTTCTTAGCAGGTCCAGCTATTAATGGCAAATACAGCGAGCAGCTTTTAGAACGGAGTGATCGTTACCTCAAAGCCATCCAGCAGATGCCCCTTGGTCTGCCAATGCGAGGCCGAATGACCAGTAGTTTCGGTAGTCGTCTTGACCCGTTCAACAATCAGCTCGCCTTTCATGCAGGCATTGACTTCAAAGGAAGCATTGGTGACAATGTTACTACAACTGCGGACGGTGTGGTCAAGGAATCTGGCTGGGATTCAGGTGGCTATGGCAACTATGTTATCGTCCGACACGGCGGCGGCTATGCAACCTTGTTCGGCCACCTGAGCAAGGTCTTAGTCAAGAAGGGAGACACGCTGAACCGGGGCGATGTCGTGGGCTTGATGGGCAACAGCGGTCGTTCAACAGGCCCACATCTGCATTATGAAGTGCATTATCAGGGAAAAGCGGTTGACCCAGAAAAATACCTTTCGGTCGCCGATCTTTCATTTACAGTTCCCAGTGACAAGTAAAAGAGGAGATTGCAACAATGGGCTTGTTTAGTAAAGAAGAGAAGGTTAAACCAGAGCCAGCAGCTGCGCCATCACAGCCTGTGCCAGAGAGAAAGATTGTGAAAAGCGATAAAGACCCTATTGAAAGTGTATTGGCCAAAGAAGTGGTCATTAAAGGTGAAATCTCCTTCAAAGGCAAGGCCCGCTTTGACGGTACGATTGAAGGGAACATCAACGGTGAGTATCTCATACTCAGCGAGACAGCTAAGGTGCACGGTAACATAGATGTTGCCACCTTGATTTGTCATGGGAGAGTGGAGGGAAACATTACGGCTGATATTGTGACTGCTCATGCCACCTCTTCCATCAACGGCATCCTTAAGTCGGAGAATCTCACGGTAGAGTCTGGTGCTGCCCTTGATGGCGAGATTCATGCCAGCTCGCGGAAACAGACCAACCCTGAACGCACAAAGGTTCTGCTGGCCCAGTCAACAGTTGACCTGGGTAACAAATAACGTAACAGACAGCTGCGCAGTACACAGAAGCGGCAGTAGCCCTACAACAAATAGGCTACTGCCGCTTCTTTCATTCCTGCTCAAGAACTACTCATCCTATAGCCATATTCCCGTCTCCTAAAAAAACATCGCTCATACCCTGATAAAAACATCGAGTATAGCCGTAACAAATCATCGAGCGTACTTTGGTCTCGGATCGAGCGTTATTTTGTCTGGGCAATAAGTACGCGGCAACTGCGCATCGAGTATCCTTTTTCCTACCTGACGAACATCTGGTCATTGCAAATCACTCATACTCGGAAGAAGTTATCGCCGTTTCTTCTCCCGATGTTCTAACGCGGCCCGCAGTATTTCTGCTAGTTCCTCAAACTGTTGATCCAACGGCGCATGACCGCGCAAACCTATTTCATAGGCCGGATCATCGCCCTCGCCTTTATAATAGCTCGACAGCCACGCCTTCCGGGCTGCTTCCATTGCGGCAGGCCGGGAGTGTGCCTTTTCTAGCCAAGCCCAGCTCGTTTCCGGGTAAAAGCGCAGCGGTGTACAGATACCCTGATGAAACAGATGAATCAGTCTGGCCAGCTTGTCCTGTGGATCAGCAACCTCTTGAAAGCTGATGGTCTCATCCTTAGCTGCATGAACAGACCGTGGCTCTACACCAGCTGGCTGAAGCATAAGCAGGGCCAGATGATGTATCCAAAGTTGGAGTAGATCATTGGCTTTGAGGCGCGCAGGTCGGAACGTCACTCTGCCGCAGCGACAGAGCGAGGTAAGCTGGCCAGTCAGCCTTATGCCATCAATGGTCAGGCTGACCTCTGCTGGTTCTACTGGCTGCGCAAGCAGCGGTTCTACGGTGTTGATCAGTTGGGTGGTCTCAGTATGTATCTTTTGATGCAGAAGATGGCCGAAACAACTTCCTGGGAGTTCGCCAGCTGCCAGGTGCTGGTGGAAAAGGGTGGTGCACTCTATTCTGCCGTTGCGGAGTTCATGGATCATTTGCGCAGCCAACTGATAGTGCTGGAGCTGCTCTAAGACAAAGGTCTCGCTTTCTGGTAGATGTGGCAGCAGGTTCTCGCTCAAGGTGGGGCGCAAGCCGAGCCGTTGTTCGAGAAAGAAGCGAACAGGATGCTTCCAGAAGCGGACAAGCTGATGGAGATCAATCTGCCGTAAGAACTGCTCTGGCTGGGGTAGAGGCTGGCTGGTAAAGGTCAGGGAGTGTTCTGGAGCAGCAGGTAGCCATTCTGTTCGATACGAGGCAACAGCTGCATTGCCAGTAAAGCACTGGCGACTAAACGGTTGCAAAGGGTGCTCAACAGTTAGCTGTGCAGCTGCGGCAGTGTTATCCTCGGTGCGCCAGCCTCGGTTGATGTAGTCGCGCAGTTCAGCAACAGTCACTGAAGGTGGACGCGGTTTATTGTCACGCAGATCACGCCCAACCCAGGAAATGGCAAGATGAGTCCGGGCCGAGAGCAGGGCTTCTAAGAAGAGATACCGGTCATCATCACGGCGGCTACGATCACCAGGACGGCGGTGTTCAGCCATCAGATCAAAAGCAGGTGGGTGTTGGGAACGCGGGAAGTCGCCATCGTTCATACCCAGTAACCAGATCACCTTAAAGGGCACCGAACGCATGGGTACCATATTACAGAAGGTAACTCTGCCAGCGAGAAACGCTTGGCCACCTGCTGGGGCAGCTAGGATCTGTTGGAAGTGCCGCCGGACAATGGCCAGACTGAGAGGTTGCCCAAAACCAGCCTGACGGCAATTCTCAGCAAAGTCAGCAATGCTTTGTCTGAGGAGCAGGACACCTTCCTCGTGCTGACTGCTGGTGCCGTTGTCAAGAAAGGTAGTAACCAGCCGTAGGAGGAAGGTGGCCCAATTTGCTGGCGATAAGGGTCGGGCTACTTGCCGTCTTAGTCGCTGGAGTTGACGCAGGAACTCGGCCAGATTACCCAGCCATTCCTCGTCCTCACTCATGCTGCCGCTGATCGGCATAATGCCTTGCCAGGGTGCAGCCAGTGGCCCGGTCAGGCAGCCGAGCAACAGCCTGTTGATACCTGCCTCCCAGGTATAGAGCACGTCATGGCCACTGCGTTGCTCCAGGCCCAAACGAATACCTGCGGCGGTGATCATCCTGCGCAGGAGCGGCACGTTCTGCTCACTCAGGCTGAAGCAGGTGAGAATGACCGGGTTCTCCAAGACCGCCATCACTTCGGGAGTGGTGCAGCGGCTACTGAGTAAACCCAGGATACCGAGAAAGCCATCCAAGACAGGCTGCTCTTCCCGGCGTGGCTGATCAGCTATTGACCAAGGGATGCGCAGCGTACTGCCTGCTGAACCGAACACACCCGCCACTGCTGGGGCATAGCGACTGATGTCTGGGGCCATCACTAAGATGTCTGCGGGTTGCAGCTGCGGATCAGCAGCAAAGAGATCAAGCAGGCGGTCATGCAGAACTTGGATCTCCCGCATCGGACTATGGCAGCAATGAAAGCGGATGGAGTGATCAGTCAGATGGAGGAGCAGTAGCTCACCCTTGCCTCGGTCACGCAGGTCAAGGATGTCGCCCTGTATCTGACCAAGCAGTGTGTCCTGCGAAGGTATCTCATACAGGTCTTGCTCCTCAGCAATGGGATGTGTCTCCATCAGCAACTTGAAGAACTCCCGGCCTAAGCTGCCCAGTGAGGCCAGCAACGGATTGCCAGAGCTGTAATAACGACTGAGATCGGTCGAGCCGCGTCTGCGCCAGCTCTGTCGCCGCAGGGCGATTAGGCGTTCTGGCATGATATCATCCCAGGCTTGACGGCAGGGACTGAAGTGAAAGATGCGGATATCAATATGCCGACTGATGCGACTGATTACCTCCAGATACACCGGTGCTAAGGAATTGATGCCAAAGACGCAGACCCGTTCTGGTAGCCCTTCAGTGCGTAGCGTGCCCTGCTTGGCAGCCAGGAGGAAACGCTCCAGCACCTCGGCCCGGTGCTTACCACCGCCCTCAGTCAGTCGCCGCCAGAGTTGAGCCTGCCAGTGCTGCTCCTGGCCTTTCTCCCAGGCTAGGGCCATGTCTGGGCGATACACCAGATACTGGTCAAAGAGATCCGTGATCTTCTCTGCCAGCTGGAAGCGGCGGCGACCATCGCGGTCATCGTGCAGGTAGGTACGGATTTCCTCCATCGAGGGTAAGTCTAGCAGACTATCTAGCTCGGCCAGGATCCGCCAGAGCAGCACCTCGCGGCTGAACTCACTCAGGTCAGGTAGGCCACCAAGGGTTTTGGCGAAGAGGCTCCAGACAAAGGAGGCAGGCAGAGGAAAGGAGATATTGGCACAGATGCCTGTACGCAAGGCGATCTGCTGCGAGAGCCAACGCGCCATGCCTGGATTCTGCACCACGATGATCTCAGGAGCCAGGACACTGCTAGTTGGTTCAGCAAGGACAGCGCAGAGCGCAGCCAGCAGGTTCTCAAGCCGGTTGGATTGGTAGAGGCGCATGGGCGGCAAGAATGGTTCAAGGTGGAGCAGGGAAAAAACTGGTGGGTGACTACTAGGCACTCTAGTGGGTACCCACTAGACACTCTGATGGGTACCCACTAGAATGCCTGATGGGTACCTACTAGATTTGTAGATGGGTACCCTGCTGCATTTGGCATCGCCTGCGCTCAGGTAGCCGACTGCTTCCGCTTCTGCTTCTCCCAGTCACGAAGCCTTTTGAAGAGGTTGTTCAGGTTGAGGTCAATGGATGGGGGAAATATCTTCACATCAATAACGCTGGTTATGATATCTACGATAGACTCCTTTTCTGCACTCTGTGGGTGGATCTTCTCAATGCTTTTTTGCAGCTCATCGCTATCCTTCGGCTGCACCAAGCCCAGCAGCTCCTTGACGCTGTATTCCTTGTCTGAACCTTCGGCATAATAAATATCGTTGCCCCGCTTGGCGTGCTTGAGCAGGGTCTCATAATCCGCTGTGCGTTCCGGGTCATCCGGCATGGGCACGCGCTCCCGGAAGCGGAGCTTCTCAAAGCTGGCGTTGATCTCCCGCAGTGAGTACCAAAGGAAGTGCAGATACTCCTTGCGGCGCGAGCCATTCACCCAGATATCAATGCGCCGCTTCTCGTAATCTGCCTTGACCATAGCTACCGAGCCGCTGTCCTTGTCCTGCAAGACCACGCCGGTGCGCCAGCAAAGACTGGCCTTGATCTCCTTATGCCGCTTGACAATGAAACGGGGCAGGATGGAGGTGGGTAGAAAGTCCTCATAAAGGAAGGCGAAGCGGAGTGCATGGCTGTCGTCATAGGTGAACTCTGGCTCTTGTACTGGCAGCAGTTGTGGGATGAGCACGCGCTGGCTGTCAAGGTCGTAGCACAGCTCGAACTGCTTCATTAGATCGAGAATATAACGGTGCATTTCAGCAGGGAAGTCGTACTTCTCCTTGTCCTGCTTGCGTAGAATCTCGGTCAGGCTGTTGATATGCAAGATGCCTCCCCTTGCTGCTACCAGCTCGGCATTGATGATCTTATAAACTGCTGCTGTGACCCATTTGGGATCAAGCACATGGGTATGCTTCAGCTCAAAGTCTTTGAAATGGACAGCTATGCCCAGATCATGGAGGAAGTCAACCAGCACCTCGCGGGCCTGGTCTTCGGCTATGCCTGCCTCTGCGCAAAAAGTACCGTACTCGTCACAGCTGATGTAGGGCTTGGGCATCTGCTCCAGTTGCTGCTTAACTGCAAACCAGCTCTTGGGCCAGCGGATACCAATCATCTCGACTTTGGCCAGCGCATCCAGCAGTGCCTCGCGGAAGCGGTCTATGCCTTGGCCAGTAGCACATGAAGTGCGGTGAAAGCCTTTGATGACCGGATACTTGCCCAGCAGGAAATGCCGGTTGAGGTCAAAGGAGGGGTTGGTATCGTATTTATTGAGAACAATCAATACTGGTGAATCCCCGCCAAAGCTCTCGATGTGCCGCAGCCAGTATTCTGCCCGCTCATCCTTGCGGGTATCAAGCACCAGCAGATACAGACTGCGCTTGGACAGGAAAAATTGGTGTGTGGCGTGCATAACCTCTTGGCCGCCAAAGTCCCAGAGATTAACCCTGATCTTCTGCTGATTGGCCTCCACATCCCAGCCCCGGATATTGATGCCGTGCGTGGTGTCTTCGTCTTTGTCAAACTCCTCGCCGAGGAGCTGCTTGACTAACGAGGTCTTGCCTGCCGCGCCGTCACCGACGAGGAGGATTTTTACTTGGTTGAGGGGATGGTCTTCTGGTTTGAGGGAGGCGAAATACTCCCTTATTGCCCAAAGGCCCTGGCGGGCGATCTCCAACGGCGGGGAGACAAGGGGGTTATCGTTCAGGGCAAGTCCCGTCAGCCTCGTGAGCTGGCCGATTTCCTGCGGCAGGGTGGTGATCTGGTTGTCGCCGAGGAAAAGCATCGTCAGCCTCTTGAGGTGGCAGATTTCCGTCGGCAGGGCTGTGAGCTGGTTACCGCTGAGGTAAAGCCCCGTCAGGTTAGTGAGGTGGCAGATTTCCGTCGGCAGGGCTGTGAGCTGGTTGCCGCTGAGGGAAAGCTCCGTCAGCCTCGTGAGCTGGCCGATTTCCTGCGGCAGGGTGGTGATCTGGTTGCCGCTGAGGGAAAGCTCCGTCAGCTTCGTGAGGTGGAACAGCTCCGGCGGCAGGGCGGTGAGCTGGTTGCCCCTGAGGTCAAGCGTTGTCAGATTCGTTAGCTGGCAGATTTCTGGCGGCAGAGTGGTGAGTTTAAGCCCTCCAAGGTCGAGACCGGTCAGATTCTTCATCTGGAACAGCTCCGGCGGCAGGGCGGCGAGCTGGTTATTGCTGAGGTAAAGCTTCGTCAGGCTGGTAAGTTGGAATAGTTCCGGCGGCAGGGTGGTTAATCTGTTACTACGAAGATCAAGCATAATCGCCCCGCTTGCCTTCGCCTTCTCTATCTTCTTCAGCAGCTCTTCATTCGTCATCGCCTGCGCACCTGCGTTGTTTGTGTTGTAGGGGCAGGCCCCCGTGCCTGCCCTGTTTCGCCATCCTGCAACAAAGGGCGGCCACAGGGGGCCGCCCCTACATCCGCCGTTCTCAAGGGTACCCTTCTGCTAAACTGGAGGGATCGCATCTCAGATATCTGCTATGATATTCCAGTGCTCCTGCAAAAATGGCATTCTGCGCAGCATAGCCGATCAGCCACAGGCCGTCAATGAACAGGGCCGGGGTTTGCCTGGAAAAAGGATGCTTTTTGCGGGCAAACATGCTAAAGAAAATAAGAAGAACTACGATACCGCAGTTTTCATCTGAGGAACAATGGATCAGGTGCTCCAGAAAAAAAATCGTTGTCTTGGCGTGCTGATCGGTGGCTCTGGCCTGATCGGCGGTACGCTTGCCTATTACTTTAAAACCAAAACGCCGGACGAGTTTGACATCCGCGCCCCCAGCTCGAAGAAGCTGTCCATCCGCAATGCCCAGGACATCATCGTTTATCTGAAGCGGGTGCGGCCAGATTTTATCATCAATGCCTCGATGGCCTCACTGGATTCCGATGCCCAACTTGCCTTTGAGGTCAACTATCTTGGCAGCATCAATCTGGCGCGAGCCTGCTCTGCGCTGAAGATTCCCTATATTCATTTCAGCTCGGCTGCGGTCTTGCCGCACGGGGAGAACTTGGCTGAGGAAGATCAGCTGCCCTTGACGGCCAACCTGACGAACTACGCCAAGTCCAAGTTGATGGCTGAGAAGACCTTGCAACACATGATGAAGGAGCACGATTTGGACTGCACCATCATCCGGGTCTCCATTGTCTATGGCGAACACGACCATAAGATTCAGGGCTTTCATCGGCTGCTCTTCGCCATTGCGGATGAGTCAATGCCTTTCCTTTTCACCAAGAGAGGAATCAAGCATTCTTATACCAATGCGACCAAGATTCCCGCCTTTGTTCATCATGTCCTCTTGCATCGGGAGGAGTTCTCCGGCCAAATCTATCATTTCGCTGATGAAGAACCCGTGGAGCTGGATGACCTGATTCTGACCATCAGGGCCTATCTGGAGGTGAAGACCCCACGCGAGATTTACGTGCCCTATTCGCTGGTGATGGCTGGCAAGTTTGTTTTAGAGCGGGTGGCAGGCTTTCTCAGCTGGTTTGGCATCACCGCGCGGCTGCCGCCAGAGTACATGTTTCTCAGAAATGTCTATCTGCCGCAGGTTCTTTCGACCAAGAAGCTGCAAGAATCCAGTTTTATCGATCCAGCCCCAGAGGAGAATATCTACACTCGACTGCCGGGGCTGGTCATCTACTACCTGACCCGTTGGGCGCATCTCAATCTGATCACCCGCTTCCGGGAAGAGTTTATCGGCAATGACCTGGAGAGTGATTTCCTCCGCCATCCTGACGAACTGCTCAACAGCATCCATGCTGATTCTGCTACGCCGTGGCCAGCGCTCTTGGAAACAGAGGAGTTAGCCGCGCTACCGGATGATGACGACCCTGCCGATGATGGCGATTCCCTCTAACCGCACGCTTTGTCCACCATGTCTGCCTTTTCTGCCTTTACTTCTCCGCTGCAATTTCTGCGTGGCCTGCTGGCCTGCATTAGCCTGCCGCTCCTGGGTGCTGTTCTTTTCCTCGCCGCCATTGTGGATGTGCGCTGGCTCCGCCGGTCAAAGCTCAAGGCCCAGCAGTTTCCCCGCGCTTTGGGCCGGAGCTTCTGTCAGATTGCCAATATCCGGGTGCGGAT
Source organism: Candidatus Electronema sp. PJ (assembly GCF_048287395.1). Classification (NCBI taxonomy): domain Bacteria; kingdom Pseudomonadati; phylum Thermodesulfobacteriota; class Desulfobulbia; order Desulfobulbales; family Desulfobulbaceae; genus Candidatus Electronema; species Candidatus Electronema sp. PJ. The sequence continues at coordinate 12,151 of NZ_JBLWEO010000093.1, forward strand.
TGAAGGCGGCGAGCTGCTTGATCCGGCCAAACCGTATATCTTTGTCGGCAACCATTGCAGCATCGCAGATATCACGACCTTTTCCGGCTACATCACCCATGATTTTCGCTGGATCGCGAAAAAAGAGTTATTCACCATTCCTATTTTCGGCGCAGGCATGAGGGCTGTGGATTTCATCTCGATTGACCGTTCACACGGCAGAGGCGCAGTGCAAAGCCTCAATGATGCGGCCCAGCGCATTGCCGAAGGCAGCTCGGTCATCCTGTTTCCAGAAGGCACCCGCAGCCCAGACGGACGGCTCCAGCCGTTCAAGACCGGCGCGGTGATGCTGGCGATCAAGGCTGGGGTGGAAGTGGTGCCAGTTGGCTTTAATGGCACCTATCAAGCCCTGCCCAAGGATAAATGGCTGGCGCGCGGCGGCGAAGTGGTGCTGCGCATCGGTGCACCTTTGGCGATTAAAGACTTTAAGGCCAAAGACAAGCAGGAGCTGGCCAGCATCCTCCAACATCGGGTCGCGCAACTGCTGGATAGCTGCCATTTGCCCTTGCCAACGCCCCAGATAACCAGCGAGGCAGGCGAGAAAACCTGAGCGGAGCCTGGAAGCAAGGGAGAGTCCTGCTCGTTTGCCAAGGAGTTTGGCTCGGCCAGAAAGGAGTTGTAGTCGGCAGCAGAGGAGTTCGGCTTGGCCAAACTGCTTTCCTGTTAAGCCGCAAAGGAGTTTTGCCGACTTAAACTCCTTTTCCAGTCGGCAAAACTCCTTTGCTACTCGGCAAGATTCCTTTGCGGCTTGGCAAAACTCCTTTGCTACTCGGCCAGACTCCTTTTCTGCCGAGTAGAACTCCTTTGTTAGTCGGCAAAACTCCTCTCTTGCCAAGCCAAACTGCTTTGCCAGCGAGTAAGAAAAGAGCAGGAACTCAGGGTGATGCGAAAAATACCGCAATAAAAGAAGCCGGTTCGCTCTCCGCTGCAACCTGTTTGTTGATTCCTGCAAGAGGTCTATTTTTCCGGCCAACTGGCCTACGGTGCAGAACAGAGGCCATATTTCTTTGCAAAATTATGTCTGCATGGCATAATGACAGCACGTGTTTCCGCAGCTTTTTAGACAACCAGCAACCAACAGGATTTTGCCATGAATTGCTCAACCCGCTGCACGCGCAGGCAACCGCCGCTAGCGGCTGCCCTCTTCCTCTTTACCCTGCTCTTCGCCTGCTGTTTAACGGCAGATTGGGCCTTGGCCGCCAAACAGAATACGGTGTTTCTGCCCTTAAAGATCAATGCGGAGGACAGCAGCGCGCTGGCGCAGCAGGCAGACACGGCCTTGCAGGCTGCCTTGGCCAGTAAGAATTTCACCCTGCTGCCCCGCATTGAGGCCGAGCGCTTGATTAACTACCAAGGAGCCTGGCCGCCGCCTGCGGCTGATCTGAGCAAGACTTTGGAAAAGAGCGGTATGGACTATGCGGCTGTTGGCAGCCTGACGGTGCTTGGCAGACGGATTTCTGTGGATATGCAGATTCTTGATCTACTGGAACCAGGCAAATCACAGAGTGCTTTCAAGGAAGGCGCATCGGTTGCGGAGTTGCCCTTAGTCCTGGAAGGGCTGCTGGCTGACGTGCTCGGTCGCACCAATAAAGAACTCATCATTGCCTCAGTTGCGCCCGCAGGGAATGAGCGGATCGACGCAGGGGCCATTCTCAATAAGATCTCGACCAAGGCTGGCGACATCTATAGCCCAGACAGCCTGCGCAATGATCTGAAGGCCATCTTCAAAATGGGCTATTTTGACAACGTGGCCATTGAAGTGGCTGACTCCCCCAAAGGCAAGAACGTGGTGTTCCAGGTGCAAGAAAAGCCGCTGATCAGCAAGGTCTCGTTTATCGGCATCAAGGAACTGGATGAAGAGGACGTGCGCGACGCGGCAGACATCAAAGCCAACACGATTCTCAATCCGGCCATGCTGAATGAGGCCGTCAAAAAGATTAACGAGCTGTATCGCAGCAAGAACTATTCGGCAGCCAAAGCGAGTTTCAAGGTCAATCAGCCGGATCCGAAAAGCACCGAGGTGGTCTTTGAGATCAACGAGGGCAGCAAGATGGCCATCACCGAGATCCACTTCATTGGTAACAAGGCCTTTGATGAAAGCGAGCTGAAGAAAGAAATCCAGACCGGTACCTGGAGATGGTACAAGTTGCCCTGGCTCTTTGGCTCTGGCACCCTGAAGATGGACATGCTCAAACAGGACGCAGACCGGATTGCTGCTTTCTATGCCGATCATGGTTACATTGATGCCAAAGTCAGCGAGCCAGAAGTCAAGGAGGAAGGCGAGAATATCCTCGTCACCTTTACCATTGAGGAAGGTACCCGCTACAAAGTTGGCGTGATTGATGTGCAGGGCGAGCTGCTCAAAAGCAAGGAAGAGCTGCTGGAGATGATGGCTATTCGTAAGGAAGAGTTTTTCAGCAAGAAGATCATGCAGGAGGATATCCTTAAGCTGACGGATGTCTATGCCGAGCAGGGCTATGCCTTTGCTGAGGTTGATCCTGATATGAAGAAATCAGACAGCACGCAGACGGTAGATATCACCCTGAAGGTGACTCAAGGTGAGCTGGTTAAGTTCAACCGCGTTGAAGTAAAGGGCAATACCCGCACCCGTGACAATGTTATTCGCCGCGACCTGGAAGTGCAGGAAGGCGGGACCTACAACTCTAAGGCGGTGCGCGATTCGGTCAAAAAGCTGCAACGGCTCGGCTTTTTCGAGGATGTTACCGTTACCCCGCAGCCAACCTTGGAGGAAGATCAGATGGACCTCTTGGTAGCGGTGAAAGAGCGGGCCACTGGCCAGTTCAGCATTGGCGCAGGCTATTCTTCCTCAGATAAACTGATGTTCATGGGCGAAATCTCCGAGGACAACTTCCTCGGCCTGGGTACCCGACTGTCCTTTGCCGCGAACATGAGTGCTGTCAGCAGCAAGTACAACCTTTCCTACACGGATCCCCGGGTTTTCGACTCGCGGGTCTCGGCTGGTCTTGATGTCTTTAACTGGGAACGCGAGTACACTGATTACACCAAATCTGCAAAAGGTGCTGGCCTGCGGCTTGGTCATCACCTGGTTGAGGAGTGGCGGATTTACTACGGCTACAGCTGGACTGACACCACCCTGGAGGATATTGCCGAAGATGCCTCTGATTACATCCTGGAGTCGGCCAAGATTAACATCACGAGCGCCGTCAAGCTCTCGCTGGTACGCGACACCCGCGACAAGCTGTTCAACACCAACTCCGGTTCCCGCAATAGCGTCAGCGTTCAGTATGCGGGCGGTATGTTTGGCGGCGAGGCTGAATACACGAAGTTGGAAGGTTCCACGGATTGGTATTATCCCCTGCCCCTTTCGACAGTGGTACGCAGCAGACTCGCCGCAGGTAAGGCCTTTGAGAACGAAGATGGCAAACTGCCGGTCTATGATAACTTCTACCTCGGCGGCATGAGTTCTATCCGTGGCTTCAAATCTTCCTCTATCAGCCCCATCAATCCCATCAACGACGAGAAGTTCGGCGGCGACAAGATGTGGTTCGCCAACCTGGAACTGTATTTCCCGCTGGTGAGTGATGCAGGCTTGCGTGGCTTAGTGTTCACTGACTTTGGTAACGTTTATGCCGAGGATGACAGCTGGGATTTCGGCACGATGAAGAAATCTACTGGCCTGGGCTTGAACTGGTTATCGCCAGTCGGGCCGCTGCGCTTGGTTTGGGGCTACAACCTCGATTCCCAGAAAGGCGACGAAGATGCCCAGTGGGACTTTGCGATGGGCGGCAATTTTTAGAAGCAGCCTTTTCAGCTGGGCAAAGCATGGTCTTCGCCCAGCTGAAATCGCGCCCTTGCTGCCACAAAGTTCCCTTTATTTTGCCGCCGCAGGACGGTTCTGCTTGACAAGGGCAAGGAGATTTGATTATTTTCATCCATTCTATTTATAGGCGACAGCCTGCCGATTAGGGCGGGGCACTATCTACGCATCAACCGAACCATTTCAGGAGGAATTCATGGCTGGCACCGAAGACAAGATTGAGAGTTTGCTGAAAGAAGGCGCGTCATTCCCCCCGCCTGCCGCAGGACGCGAGCAAGCCCACGTCAAATCCTTTGAGGAGTACCAGGCGATTTACAAACGCTCGATGGACGACCCTGAAGGTTTCTGGGCCGAGCGGGCCGAGCAGCTTGTCACCTGGGACAAGAAGTGGGACAAGGTGATGAACTGTGATTTCCACAAGCCAGAGGTCAAGTGGTTTGAGGGCGGGAAGTTGAACATCTCTGCCAACTGCCTTGACCGCCATCTGACCGATGGCCGCCGTAACAAGGCCGCGATCATCTGGCAGGGTGAGCCAGAGGACGATGTCAAAGTTTACACCTACCAAATGCTGCACACCGAGGTCTGCCGCTTTGCCAATGTCCTGAAGAAAAAGGGCGTGAAGAAGGGCGACCGGGTTTCCATTTATTTGCCGATGATCCCGGAGTTGGCGATTTCCTTACTGGCCTGCGCGCGTATCGGGGCGATTCACTCGGTAGTTTTCGCTGGCTTCTCGGCTATTGCCCTGCAAAGCCGGATTGAGGACTGTCAAGCCAAGGTGTTAATCACCTCTGATGCCGTACTCCGTGCCGGCAAGACTATTCCGCTCAAGCCCAACGCTGATACTGCTCTGGCTACTTGTCCTTCAGTGGAGAGCTGCATCGTGGTGCGTCGGGCAGGCAATGCGGTTGAGATGAAAGCAGGCCGCGACTGCTGGTGGCACGAGGAAGTAGGCGCAGCCGACATCTCCAGCAACTGTGTGCCAGAATCAATGGATGCTGAGGATACCCTCTTCATCCTTTACACCTCTGGCTCGACCGGCAAACCCAAAGGTGTTGTCCACACCACGGGCGGCTATCTGACCTACGCCATGCACACCACCCAGTGGGTCTTTGACATTAAGGACAACGATGTCTATTGGTGCACCGCTGATATTGGCTGGGTCACGGGGCATTCCTACATCCTCTACGGGCCGCTCGGTTTGGGCGCAACCTCAATCATGTTTGAGGGCGTACCCTCTTGGCCGGGGCCAGACCGCTTCTGGAAGATCGTCGAGAAGTTCCGGGTTAACATTTTCTACACTGCACCGACTGTTATTCGCTCCCTGATGCGCGATGGCGAGGAGCCGATCAAACGTTGGGATCTGTCCAGCCTGCGCGTGCTGGGTTCGGTCGGCGAGCCGATCAACCCGGAAGCATGGATGTGGTATTATGTCAACATCGGCAAGGAAAAGTTGCCCATTGTCGATACCTGGTGGCAGACCGAGACCGGCGGCATCATGATTTCCCCGCTGCCCTACGCTACCACCCTCAAGCCAGGCTCGGCCACTTATCCGCTGCCCGGCATTGACGCAGCCATCTATGACGAGCAGGGCAACGAGGCAGGCCCGAACGAGGGTGGCCATCTGGTCATCCGCAAGCCGTGGCCAGGAATGCTGCGCGGCGTGTTCGGTGATCCAGCCCGCTTCAAGAAGGCCTATTTCAGCCGCTATGCTGGCATCTACGACCCGGAAGACGGCGCACGCAAGGACGCAGACGGCTGCTTCTGGGTCATGGGCCGTCTGGACGATGTAATAAACGTCTCTGGCCACCGGTTGGGCACAGCTGAGATCGAGTCCGCGCTGGTTTCCCATCCTTCCGTCGCTGAGGCAGCGGTGGTGGGAATGCCGCACGCGATCAAGGGGCAGAGCATCTTTGCTTACGTCACCCTGAAGGCTTCGGCAACAGAGTCTGACGCGCTGAAGAAAGAGTTGAGCAATCATGTGCGCAAGGAGATCGGGCCGATTGCCACCCCAGAGGTGATCATGTGGGCACCAGGCTTGCCCAAAACCCGCTCTGGCAAGATCATGCGCCGTATTCTGCGTAAGATCGCTGCGGATGACTTTGACAACTTCGGCGACACCTCCACCCTGGCTGATCCCTCGGTGGTGGACAACCTGGTTGAAGGCCGGAAAAGCATGGCCTAAGCGCAGGCCAACCCGGAAAACTCCGTGTTTCTCCGGCTGAGAAGAAAGGCAGGGTGCTGAACAGGCATCCTGCCTTTTTTATTAGACCTCTTACATCAGGGCAGTAAGGGCTTCGTGCTTGCCCTGCCTGAAACAACCTCCGCCCGCAGCCTTTGGAGATGCAGGCGGCCTCCCTTTGGTGGGCGAGGCATAACATTGTCTGGGAGGAGCTGAAATTTGTGTTGACGGGCCGCTGCAAAGCATGACATAGTGTATCCTACTCATCTGGCAGGCGATTTCAAGTATTCGCCAGGATTGAAGACGGAACGGCAGGCAGATGGAAGACAGAACGATGAAACAAAGATATGCGCAGACTGTCAGAAGGATTCATGATGCGCTGTTTATCAAGCGGATAGTTCCGGCTTTTCTGCTCCTGCTTATTGGCTCATGGTTCTACAGTAGCCTTGAGCTAGAGAACCAAATCACCGACCTGAAAAACCAGGAAACCCTGCATGTGGGCCAAGGCGCGGCTTTGCTTACCAGTAGCCTGCGTATGGTCAATGCCGATCTGCTTCATCTGGCTGGGCAGAAAACGTTGCTGGCGCGTACCGCCGAACCGACAGAGGAGAGTCTGCGCCAGCTTGCCAATGACTTTGTTATTTTCCTGCTCAACAAGGAAGCCTATGATCAAGCCCAGGTTTATGTCCAGATCCGCTGGATCGACAACATGGGTATGGAGCAGGTGCGAGTTGATAGCAGATCGGGCAGACCAGAGATTGCTCCGCCAGAAAGATTGCGCAGCAAGGCTGATCAGCCCTACTTCCTTGCCGCCTCGAAACTGGAGGCAGGCCGTGTCTTCCTTTCTGAACCAGAGCTGGATGCTGAACAGGAGGCTGCCAAGCTGACCATCCGGGCCGCTGCATCAGTGATCGATGGCCAGGGACACAGGCACGGCATCTTAGTTTTTACCTGCTTGGCCGAGGAAATGCTGCATAGTTTCGCGGAAAGCACGGTCAAGATCAAGGAACATGTCTCGGTATTCAGTAGCGAAGGTCGTCGTTTGCCACTTTCGGCCCCTGCTGACAGCCTCCTGCTTGCTGAGGGCCAGGCCCTACCCTATCTTGCCCCTGAAGCCTGGCGGAAAATCCGGGAGCAAGGCGAAGGAAGCCTGCTGGACCAGGACGGTCTCTGGGTCTGGAGCACAGTCTGCCCTTTGAGCAACCCAGACCGGGCAATGATGCCGAAAGAGAACAGCGGCTTCTGGAAAGTAGTTTCCCGGACAGACCAGAAAATTATCGCGGCAATCAGATTCAACATCTGCAAGAGAACGACAAGCGTTACCCTGCTCCTGGCCTTGGTGATCGGCTTCAGTGCCTGGAAGCTGGCTTTGGCTGAAGGCTCAATCCGCAAAATGAACGCCGGGCTGGAACAGCAGGTTAAAGAGCGTACTATCGAATTAAAAACTCGAGTCGCAGAGCTAAAAAAGGTCAACAGCGAGCTGAAGAGTGCGCAGGCGCAGTCAACAGCGATTATTGATGCGCTGGCCCGGATTGGCCTGGGGCTGATCATCATCGACGAACAGCACAAGGTGCGCTACATGAATCAGATGATGAAAGACTGGTTTGGTGACTTGACTCAGTCCGGGTGCTGCGGTCTGTCAGAGGAAGGGCATTATCCCTGGTGCCGCGCGCAAGTACGCGAGGCTCTGGCTGGCGAAAAATCAGTCTGCTATCTGCCGGGCGCATTTGATGGGCGGATCTTCGAGGTGGCAGCAGCCAAGTTTACCGACAGCGAGGGCGGAGCAGCCATCATCCAAGTGGTGCGGGACATCACCCAGCGCAAGCGCGAAGAGCGTTTGCTCAAAGAAAATCAGGAAAAATATCAACGTCTGGTTGATGATATCGGCGAAAAATTCGTGCTCTTCAGCCAGAAACCAGAAGTTGAGCGCTGGACGTATGCCAGCGACGGGGTAGTTTCTGTTTTTGGCTGCGCTAAGGAAGAAGTCACTGGCGGTAATTCCTGGGCAGAAAAGATCAGCTGGCTGCCAGAGTCGCTTGATCATGTTCTTTTCCATCTTTCCCGCATCCGGGAGGGCAAAGCAGACTTTATCCAGCACGATATGCAGTTTATCCACCCAGACGGCAGCCTGCGTACCATCCGCGTATCCTCGCATCCAGTGCGTGACCCGGATGGCAGGCTGCTCTCCATTGATGGCATTCTCGAGGATATCACTGAATATGAGTTAATCACCCAGAAACTGGGAGAGGCACAGGAGCGGGCTGAGGCGGCCAACCGGGCGAAGTCCGAGTTTCTCGCCAACATGAGCCACGAAATCCGCACGCCAATGAATGCCATCATTGGCATGTCGCACTTAGCCTTAGAAACTGATCTCAACCCGGAGCAGCGGAACTACATCGAGAAAGTCCACAACTCTGCCCAGTCTTTGCTCGGCATTATCAACGATATCCTCGACTTTTCCAAGATTGAGGCAGGCAAGCTGGAGATCGAGCAGATCGTTTTCTGTCTCCAAAAGGTGTTTGATAACTTGGCTGACATTATTGGCCTCAAGGCCGAGGAAAAAGGGCTGGAGTTGGACATCGAGGTAGCGGCCAACGTCCCTGTCCGGCTGAAGGGTGATCCTCTTCGCCTTGGCCAGATTCTGATCAACCTCGGCAACAATGCAGTCAAGTTCACCAGTCAAGGCGGGGTTAAGGTGTATGTCGAGCGACTGGACCAGGAAGGTGAACACGTCGTCCTGCAATTCTGCGTGGCTGACACTGGCATCGGCATGACCCAGGAGCAGCAAGGCAGGCTCTTTCAATCCTTCAGCCAGGCAGACAGTTCAACCACCCGTCGCTTTGGCGGCACCGGCCTTGGCCTGTCAATCAGCAAGAAGCTGGTCAAGTTGATGGGCGGCAGCATCCGTCTGGAAAGCGAAGTAGGCAAAGGCTCCCGCTTCTACTTTGTCCTCCCTTTTGAGCCAGTGCTGCATCAGGAAAACGACAAGCAGGATGAGGAGGTCAAGGAAGAGGATTTTGCCAATCTGCGCGGGGCCAGGGTCTTGTTGGTGGAGGACAACCAGCTTAATCAGGAGTTGGCAAAGATTTTACTCTGCCGCAAGGATATCAAAGTAACCATTGCCGCGAACGGGGTCGAGGCCTTGAAAAAGCTGGAGAACGCCAGCTTCGATTGCGTGCTGATGGACATCCAGATGCCGGTTATGGACGGCTATACTGCCTGTGCCGAGATCAGAAAACAGCCGCAGTATCGATATTTGCCGATCATCGCCCTGACTGCCAATGTTATGGCTGATGATCGAGAGAAAAGCCGGGCCGCAGGAATGAGCGATCACATTGGCAAACCCTTTAATGCGCAAGAAATGTACATAACTATGTCCCGCTGTATCGCGGCGGCGCAACAAGAGACCGTACCAGAAGACAGTGGAGTCGCTGCGGCCCGCCGGGCTGCCTATGCAGAATGCGAGCGCAACAAAAGCTAATACGCAGTCCTCAAGACCAACCTGGAGTTGAGGCAATTGCCGGAAGATCTAAACAAAACACCCCAAGGAGAACACAACATGGATCACACACTCAAGCCGAACGAGTTAAAATACCTGCTGGATAACCACGATGAACTGGTTATTCTGGATGTCCGCAGAAAGCAAGACTACGAAGCAGACCCCTGTCTGATCCCTGGCGCGGAATGGCATGACCCAGAAGAGCTTGAGCAGTGGGGCACAGAGATTCCAGCAGGCAGTCGGGCGGTTGTTTATTGCCTGAAAGGCGGTGCCTTGAGCAAAATGGTGACTGAATTCCTTCAGGACAGGGATGTCGAGACCTGCTATTTGGAAGGCGGCATCAATGCCTGGAAAACAACCGTCTTAGGGCAAAGCCTAGATCCATCCGCAACCTGTGGGGCCTCGTGCGGTGTGACGAAATGAAAAGCGTTAATGAATCACCTCTAGCATTTATCGGTAAGGCCGTATGGTTTATTGTTATTCTGTTTGTCTTTTTCCTGCTCAATGACTTCTGGTTCAAAGTTGAGCCAACAGAACGCGGTAATGTCCGCCGCTTTGGCGTGGTGCAATACGCCAAACCGCTTCAGCCGGGCCTGCATTTCAAGCTGCCGCTGATTGACAATGCCGACAAACTCCAAGTATCCCTGACCACCGTACATATACCGCCTTTTGATGTCACCACAGTGGATAATCAGAAGGTAACGCTGGAGATCAACTTCAACTACACCATCCCGGATGAGAAGGTAAATCATGTCATGTATGAAATCGGTCGTTCCGGCAACACTGACATTGATAGCCAAGTGGTTCCTGTGGTGAAAGACCGGACAGGCCGCATCTTTTCCAGCCTAAATATGGCCACGATCAACCTGAACCGCGTCACGATTCAGATGGATATTGAAAAGGATGTGGCAAAAACGGTCAGCGAACTGTTTGGCATTCAACCACACAGCTTGCAGATTGCAGGAATCACGCCCTCAGCCACCTTTATGGCCTCTAATGAAGAGGCGGTCAAGGCTAAGAACGCTGCGGTGGCCGCAGAAAACACCAAAAAGACCCGGCAATTTGAGGCGGATCAGCTGGTGATCAAGGCCAAGGGTGATGCGGATTCAGCGATTGAAGCCGCCAGAGGTCGTTCCGAATCTATGCTGCTCGAGGCCCAGGCTAATAAGACCCGGCAGGTGCTGGAAGGCGAAGGCTTGGCCTCGCGACTGGCTGCGGAAATCAAACCATTCGGTACACCAGAGCAATACATTGCCTATCTCAAGGCCAAAGCCCAATTGAATTGGAACGGGCAGCAGCCCCAGATAGTTGCGGGCGCAGGCAGTTCAGCCAATCTGATCATCCCAGTGCCGCAGGCCCAGTCTGCTGTACTGCCAGAGCAGCAGCCAGGCCAATAATTCTGCAAAATCAACCGGAGAAACCATGAAAAAGAAACTGATCATTGCTCTACTGCTCTGTTCTGCAAGCCAGGCTTTGGCCAACTCTGCCTGCGACAAGCCAATGAACGATTTTGACGGCCTGTACTGCTTGAACAAGGTATATCAGGAGGCAGATAACGAATTGAATGCCAACTATAAGAAGTTGAGCGAGAAGCTGGACAGCGAAGGCAAGAAAGCCTTGAAGACAGGACAGCTGGCTTGGATGAAGGAGAGAAATGCAACCTGTTCGCGGCACGAATCAAACGAGTTCTTTGTCAATCTTGACTGCGCCACAAGCAGTACAGTCAAACGCTCGCAGTTTCTTCAAGACCGCCTCCGGGAATGTATCAGCTCAGGTTGCCAGAACAGTAAATTGTAATGCTCTTTTGCCGGATTGGGCAGCTGGGCAAAGAGGTAGGGGAAGAGTCCGGCTCGTTTGCCAAGGAGTTTGGCTTGGCCAGAAAGGAGTTTTAGTCGGCAGGAAAGGAGTTCGGCTTGACCAAACTCCTTTCCGAGTCGGCCAGAAAGGAGTTTGGCCGACTATAACTCCTTTGCAAGTCGGCAGAACTCCTCTGCGGCTTGGCCAAACTCCTTTGGTAGTCGGCCAGACTCCTTTGTTGCCGAGTAGAACTCCTTTCTTAGTCGGCAAAACTCCTTTCTGGCCAAGCCAAACTCCTTTACAAGCGAGCTAGAAAGGAATGTTTTCTCCGAGTTACGGAATACATGCTGCCCCAGGAGCAAAAAATGCCCTTTCCGCTGCAATCTGTGCGCGGCACCAGGAAACGTAACGCTTCTCAACTTGTTGACTTGGGCCAGAGGTTTAATTTGTCAACCCAGCAGATTGACAAGCAGTTGCTTTGTCGGCAGTTTCGGCGGGCTACAGACAGCTACGAGCAGCAGGCCCTGATTCAGCAGCGGACTGCGGAGCATTTGCTGGAACTGCTCAGGCAGCACAACGGCCTGCGAGCGCAGCGGGTCTTGGAGATCGGCTGTGGCACGGGGCTGCTGACCCGGCGTTTGGTGCAGCAAATCCCTGGCATTGAGGTGCTGGTACTCAATGATCTGGTGCCAGATTTTGCCAGCTACTTTGCCACCGCTTCTCTGGCCCCAAAACTCACCTTTTTGCCCGGCGACATCGAACAACTGCCGCTGCCTGGCCTTTTTGATCTGATTATTTCCTCTTCCGCCTTGCATTGGCTGCATGATTTAGCGGGCCTACTGGCTAAATTGGCGGCGCATCTCCAGCCCAACGGCATTTTGGCCTTTTCCTTGTACGGGCCAGAGAATCTGCGCGAGATTAAAGAGCTGCTCGGCATTGGTCTTGACTACCACAGCCAGGCAGAAATTGAGGCCATGCTCCGGCAGCTGTTCCCCTTTGTCCGCAGCAAGAGCCAGCAGGAAGTTCTCCATTTTGCCAGGCCGCAGGACATCCTCCGTCATCTGCGGCAGACCGGAGTCAATGCCCTGCATCGCCAGTCCTGGACACGGCAACAGTTGGCGCAGTTCTGTGCCGACTATTGCCAGCGGTTTAGCGCGGAGAGCGGCGTGTTTCTCACCTATCATCCTCTGTATTTTGTCGCGCAAACCCGAGGATAACAATGACTCGATGGGGCAGTTTTGCTTTTGCCGCCCACCATCCTTTTCTTCAGCACGCTGAAGAGCAACCAGCAGCGGAGCCTTTTCATGACTGACATATCTCCTGACGACCGGAATCGGCGCGTTAACAAGATCAAGCGGGCCTTTGCCTACAATTTGTTCTGTCGGCAAGGAGTTACGTCGCGCACAGCCAGTTTGAACGACTATTATCTGGCTGTTTCCTACACCCTGCGCGACCGGATGCAGCATCTTTTTGTCAATTCAGTAGAAAAACTGCTGGAAAAAGACCCGAAAATCGTCTGCTACCTGTCAGCGGAATTTCTCACTGGCCCGCATCTGCTGAACAACTTGGTCAATTTCGGCTTGTATGAGGATTTTGCCCAAGCCGCAGAGGAAACGGGCCTCAACCTGAAAGAGATCATCAATCACGAGGAGGAACCAGGGCTTGGCAGCGGCGGTCTGGGCAGATTGGCAGTCTGTTATTTGGATTCGCTCTCGGCCCTCGAGATTCCGGCCATTGGTTATGGCATCCGCTACGAGTACGGAATGTTTAACCAGCGGATCGTGAACGGTTGGCAAAAGGAATTTAGCGACCGCTGGCTGCATCAGGGCAATCCCTGGGAAATCAAGAAGCCGGTCATGGCCTGCGAGGTCGGTTTCGGAGGCCGCACAGAGGTGTATCACTCAGAAAAAGGGGTTCGCCGCATCCGTTGGCGGCCTGCGCGGGTGATTACCGGCGTACCTTACGACACGCCTATTCCTGGCTACAAGGTGAATACGGTTAATTACCTGCGTTTATGGAGTACAGAGTCACATACATCCTTTGACTTCACGGAATTTAACACCGGCGATTACTATAGTGCGGTGGCTGATAAGATTAAGGCCGAGGCCATCACCAAGGTACTGTATCCCAGTGACGAACAGATTGAAGGCAAGCAGCTGCGGCTCCAGCAGCAGTTCTTTCTGACCTCCTGTTCGCTGCAAGATATGATCAGGCTGCATCTTTCGCGGCATGAGAATTTACACAATTTCCATCAGCACTTCCAAGCCCAGCTTAATGACACGCATCCAGCCGTGGCTGTGCCAGAGCTGATGCGTCTGTTGGTTGATATTCATCTTTACGACTGGGATGAGGCCTGGGAGATCACCCGGCAAACCCTGTGCTACACCAATCATACCCTGTTGCCCGAGGCCATGGAGAAGTGGCCGCTGGATCTTTTCGGCACCCTCTTGCCTCGGCATCTGGAGATCGTCTTTGAGCTGAACCGCCGCTTTCTTGATGAAGTGCGCATCAGATGCCCTGGCGATGACGGGCGGCTCCAGCGGATGTCAGTGATTGATGAAACCGGGCCGCGCTATGTACGAATGGTGAATTTGGCCTGTATGGGTGCTAAAGTGATCAATGGAGTGGCTGCCATCCACACTGATTTGCTGCGCAAGCACACTTTGGCCGATTGGGATGCCCTTTATCCCGGCAAAATCCGCAACGTAACGAATGGAGTCACGCCGCGTCGCTGGATTGCCGTGAGTAATCCGCGTCTGACCAAGCTGATTACCGAGGCTATCGGCGAAACCTGGCTGACCAACTTAGATGAACTGCGGCAACTCGAGCAGCTGGCCGATGATGCGGCGTTTCAAGAACAATGGCACAAGGTCAAAGAGGAGAACAAACGCGATTTTGCCGAGCTGATGCGCTGCCGTGACAACATCTGCGTGGATCCTTCGGTCATGTTTGATGTGCAGGTGAAGCGTATCCACGAATACAAACGCCAGCATTTGAACATCCTCCACATCATCACGCTCTATAGCCGCATCAAAGCCCATCCTGAGCTGAATATCACGCCGCGTCTCTTTGTCTTTGGCGGTAAGGCGGCCCCAGGGTACTTCATGGCCAAGCGGATCATCAAACTGATCAATTCCGTGGCGCAGGTTGTGAATCATGATCCAGCTGTGCGGGATCAAATTAAAGTCTTTTTTATTCCCAATTACAATGTTAAAATAGGGCATATCGTCTATCCGATGGCCAATTTGTCTGAGCAGATCTCTCAGGCAGGCATGGAGGCCTCGGGCACAGGCAATATGAAGTTTTCCATGAATGGTGCGTTAACCATTGGCACTTTGGACGGGGCCAATGTAGAAATTCGGCAGGAGGTTGGGCCTGATAACTTCTTCCTCTTTGGCCTTACGGTGGAGCAGGTGATGGAACTGCGGCGCACAGGCTATCAGCCAATTGATTATTATCATAATAATGACAGCCTGCGAGCCGCCATGGACCTGATCAGCTGCGGTCACTTTAGTTCTGGAGATCGTGAGCTGTTCAAGCCGATTATTGACTCGCTTTTGTATCATGATCCGTATATGCTCTTAGCTGATTATCAGGATTACATCAATTGTCAGGAACGGGTCAGCCGTCTTTTTGCAGACAAGAAGAGTTGGACGAGGATGTCAATCCTCAATACGGCCCGGATGGGCAAGTTCTCCTCTGATCGCTCGATCCTGGAGTACAGCCGCAATGTCTGGGATGTCCAACCTTGTCCGGTTGAACTCTCAGGGCAGGATTTACCTGAGAATGGGATTCTGTTTTATCCTGAAATGAGCCAAAGCAACGGGAGTAAGCATCAAGGAGACCTTGCATGATCGCCAATACCACGTCCTGCGAACTGAAAGTGGAAACTAAGCCCTGCGATTTTACCATTTTCGGGGTGCTGGGAGATCTTTCGCAGCGTAATCTGCTGCCCTCCTTGTATCAGCTGGAGAAAGCAGGCCTCCTGCACCCAGAAACCCGAATCATTGGGGTTGCCAGGCACGCGCTTGACCAGGAGACCTTTCTCGTTGAGGTGCGAAACAGGCTCAAGACCTTTGTCGGTGAGTCGCTGGATTCTCAGATCATGGAGCATTTGCTGGCCAGGATGCGCTATGTGCTGATCAACCTGGATGTAGCGGAAGAATACAAGTGTCTGCTGGGAGTAGTGAATCCTCAGGAGCGGGTGTTTGTCAGTTATTTCTCGGTAGCACCGTCGTTGTTTGGCCCTATCTGCACTGGGTTGGCTCATGCGGGACTCGTAACACCCAATACCAGGGTCGTTCTGGAGAAACCCATAGGTCGTAATCTCTCCTCGTCGATTGAGATCAATGATCTCGTGGCTCAGGTGTTTCACGAGAAGCAAGTGTATCGGATCGATCACTATCTTGGGAAAGAGACCGTGATGAATTTGCTCGCCCTGCGCTTTGCAAACTCTATTTTCACGACTAACTGGGATCACAACACGATTGATCATGTACAGATCACGGTTGCAGAGGAGGTGGGCATAGGCAGTCGATGGGGTTATTTCGATCAGGCAGGCCAGATGCGAGACATGGTGCAGAATCATTTGATGCAGATTCTTACCCTCGTGGCAATGGAGCCGCCGATTAATCTGCAAGAGGATAACCTGCGCAATGAAAAACTAAAGGTGTTGAAAGCATTGCGGCCCATCACTTCGAAAAATATTGATAAACGAGTTGTGCGGGGGCAATATGGACCTGGTTTCATTAAAGGCAAGCCGGTTCCCGGTTATCTTGAAGAAAAGGGCGGTAATATCAACTCCACTACAGAAACTTTCGTGGCTATTCGGGTGGATATTGACAATTGGCGATGGGCCGGGGTGCCTTTTTATCTCCGCACCGGCAAAGCAATGGCTTGCAAACGCTCTGAGGTGGTGATCAATTACAAGCCTCTGCCACACAACATCTTTGCGGATACTTATCGCAGCTTGCCTGCGAATAAGCTGATCATTCGTTTGCAGCCCGATGAAGGTGTGGAGATTGAGATGCTCAATAAAGTGCCAGGGATCAGCGATTGCCTGCGCCTCCAGCGCACCATGCTGGATCTCAGCTTCTCTGAGGCGTTTAGCAAAGAGCGCATTGCCGGGGCTTATGAGCGCCTGATATTAGAGGTCATGCAGGGAAATCAGGCCCTGTTCATTCATCGCGATGAAGTGGAAAGCTCTTGGCACTGGATTGACTCTATTCAGGAAGCCTGGGCAAAAGCAAATGAGCCGCCCAAGCCTTATCCGGCAGGCAGTTGGGGGCCTGTGGCTTCGGTGGCACTGCTGGCGCGAGACGAAAGAGAGTGGGAGGAGTAAAGCGGCTAGCATCTCTCTCAGCTGAGGGCTGCTACGCTGTTTTGCTGCCTTAACCTGGGAGAGATGCGGTCAAATCTGTGTTAGATTGGGCTTGAGCCATGTAGGCCGCGCCAAAAACAAAGGCGGATCAAAGTTGATGCGCAAGGACGAGAGCGAAGGCGGGTTTGTCGCCTGCGCTCTTGGGTATTCCCTAAAGGCTGTCAAGAATACCATTGATGAAGCCAACAGAATCCGGTTCGGCGTAGCGTTTGGCGATTTCAAGTGCTTCATTGATGGCGACGGTAGCTGGGACATCCTTGCCGTATTTTATCTCATAGGCCGCGATACGGAGGATATTGCGATCTACAGCGGCCATCCGCTCTATCCGCCAGTTGTGAGAACTGCGAGAGAGCAAGCTGTCAATCTCCTGGCGATGGCGGCAAATGCCTGCGATGAGCTGCTCGGCATAGGTAATAGCTTTGGCCTCTACAGGAAAACAAGTGCAGAACTCATTCACGCGAGCTAGCAGTTCATCCTCGCTACAGGTGCCTTCCTGCACATCATGCCCATAGAGGAACTGGAGGGCCAGTTCCCGTGACTTTCTTCGCAGTCCCATTACAGCTGTTTGATAAGGCTGATCATTTCCAAAGCCGCCACTGCCACGTCCGCGCCCTTGTTGCCCGCCTTAGTGCCGGCCCGCTCAATCGCCTGCTCGATGGATTCGGTGGTTAGAACTCCGAAAAGCACCGGAATGCCGGTATCAAGCATGACCTGCGCGCTGCCCTTGGCAACCTCATTGGCGACAAAATCAAAATGCGGAGTTGCCCCGCGAATAACCACGCCGAGGCAGATAACCGCATCGTATTTGCCGGAGCGGGCCATCTTCTGCGTGGCCAGTGGAATCTCAAACGCGCCAGGCACCCGCGCCACGTCAATGTCGTCGCCCTTCACGCCGGAGCGCGTCAGGATGTCCAATGCGCCTTCAAGCAGCTTTTCCGAGATGAAGGAATTGAAGCGGGAAACCACAATCCCGATCTTGCGCCCGTTGCCTTGCAGATTGCCTTCGATGTAGTTTGCCATTATTTTCTGCCGTAGTGTGTTATGTTCTCGTCAATTATAAAGATGTTCTTGCAGCGAGCGATTTGGCCTGCGTAGCCAGCCGCGCAACGACGGCACAGTCCTCAGAGATAACATGCCTCATGTTGACCTTGACATGAGGCATGTCAGGCGCAACATACGGTATATACCCTCGCACATGGCGTATGTCGGATCGTATCTGCGCCATGTACGGCTTCACACGAAGCATATCAGGCTGAATATGAGATAGGTACGACCCGCCGCGCCCCATGTTGGCTCGCATATAAGGCATATACGGTCTGACATGAGGCATGTTCAGCCGCACATAAGCTGAGGCTTCTTGTCTGTTTTTCACGGCTCCCCAACCACCGGGCCTTGCGGCTCGTCGCCGTACAGCTCCAAGAGATGCCCCATCTTGTCGCGCTTGCAGCGGAGGTAGTCTCTGGTCTCGCATTCGCAGACCATTTCTATTGGCAGGCGCGCCACCGCCTCCAAGCCGTAGCCTTCCAGCCCGATGAGCTTTTTCGGGTTGTTGGTCAGCAGACGCATCTTGCGCACGCCAAGATCACGGAGAATCTGCGCTCCGAGGCCGTAATCGCGCAAATCGGGCTTGAAGCCAAGATGAACATTGGCCTCAACGGTATCCATTCCTTCTTCATCCTGAAGCTGATAGGCCCGCAGCTTGTTGACTAAGCCAATTCCCCGGCCTTCCTGCCGCATGTAGAGGATCACACCCTTGCCTTCCTGATCTACCATTTTCATGGCCGCTTGCAGCTGCGAGCCGCAGTCGCAGCGCGAGGAGCCGAACACGTCGCCGGTCAGGCATTCGGAATGCACCCGCACCATCACCGGCTCGTCGGGGCTGATTTCGCCTTTAACCAAGGCGATGTGCTCGAAATCATCCACCTCGTTTTTGTAGGCGATGATTTTAAATTCCCCAGCATGGGAGGTGGGCAGCCGCGCCTCCGCCACCCGATGCACCAGCACGTCCTCGCGCAGACGATAGGCGACCAGATCGGCGACTGTGGCAATCTTCAGGCCGTGCTTTTCGGCGAAAATCTCTAAATCCGGCATCCGGGCCATTGTCCCGTCATCCTTCATGATCTCACAGATGACACCGGCTGTGCGCAGCCCAGCGAGGCGAGACAGATCAACCGAGCCTTCAGTCTGACCAGTGCGCACAAGAACCCCGCCTTTGCGCGCCCGCAGCGGGAAGATGTGGCCGGGGCTGATAATGTCGCGGGGAGTCGCGTCCGGGGCTGCCGCAGCCAAGATGGTGCGGGCGCGGTCAGCGGCGGAAATGCCGGTGGTCACGCCGGTGCGGGCCTCAATGCTGATGGTGAAGCCGGTGCCGTAGGGCGACTGGTTGTTCTGCACCATCATCGGCAAATCAAGCTGGTCAATGATGTCAGGACTCAGGGTCAGGCAAATCAGGCCGCGCCCGTGGGTGGCCATGAAGTTGACCGCCTCCGGCGTGACAGCGGTGGCAGCCATGCAGAGATCGCCCTCATTTTCCCGGTCCTCGTCATCCACGAGGATGATCATTTTCCCGGCCCTGATGTCTTGTATCGCCTCTTCGATGGAACAGACCGCCATGATGCGCTCCCGCTCAAAATTTGTTCAGCGCAGAAATCCGTGCTCGGCCAGAAAGGCCGGATTGATCCTGCTGTCAGCCGCTCCGGCATCCTTAGCCGCGAGCAGCTTTTCCACGTATTTGCCGATCAGGTCAACCTCCAGATTCACCCGGTCGCCCGCTTTCAGGCCGCCCAGCGTCGTCACCGCCAGCGTGTGCGGGATGATCGAAACCGCAAAGCGGCTGCCAGTGCAGCTATTCACGGTCAGGCTGACTCCGTCAATGGTGATTGACCCCTTCTCAATAACATATTTGGCCAGCTTTTGCTCAAGAGAAAAGGTGAAGAGGGTGAAATCGCCCGCCGCCCGGCGTTCCTCGACCCGGCCTTGGGTATCCACGTGGCCGCTGACCAGATGGCCACCGAGCCGGTCAGACAGCCGCAGAGCGCGTTCGAGATTAACCTTGCTGCCAACCATCAGTATGCCTAAATTGGTGCGGGACAGACTTTCCGGCGAGACATCGGCCAGAAAGCGGCGGCCTTGAATGTCACGGGCGGTCAGACAGACTCCGTTGACGGCGATAGACTCGCCTTCCTGCGGCTCAGTCAGGTCAAAGCCGGCCTCGATGCGGAAGACCATGCCGCCGCCTGCGGGCCGCTTTTCAAGCACCATGCCCAAGCCTTGAATGACGCCGGTAAACATAATTCAATTCCCTCTTCCAGTGAGATTCATCCCTTTATTCGATACGCTCAATTTTATTGAAATCGTAAACAGTATATCTATTATTACTGTGCATGTGATGAATCCCTTTTGTTTCGTAAAAAAAATCAGGTGTTACTTGCCCAACTTCCTCTTCTATAAACGAGGATGGTGATATGTCTTTTATTTTAGCAAGTGTCAAAGATTCTCCATAGGAATCAAATCCCTGCTTTTGCCTGACTCTAACTGTAAAACCATCTTGATCTACAAGGATGCCTCCATTTCTTGCAATATTGCTATTGAAAACTAACGGATTTAAACTATGGCTAATCCAATTTCCCGATAAAGGATTCTCGCCGTAAAACGCAACAAGAATTGAATTGGCATCCTCATGTTCTATCTTATTAAATAAGAGCCACCATACATCTCCCCTGCTAAAAATCATTGGGTCAACAGCATCGACATTGCTCATTATATCATTTTGATACTCCCATTCCATGGGATATTTTATACACTTATACAGCCTGATTGAATGTGATCCAGATACTTCCGGAACCATATACATCTCATTATTGTATTCAAAAACAAAAGGAAATGACATGTGAAATTGCTCATCTATTACTGTGCCAAGTATCGTATAGCTTCTATCGAAAAGCTCTACTGCTGCAATACTGCCTTTGCCGTATTTATAATCATAATCTTCAACATAGCAAACAGTTCGTCCGTTCCTGGTCACAACAAACGGATCTGCAAAGTAATGATTCGGGATATTTTTTATCCGAATGCCTTTTCTTAGAATCGCAGACTGCCAATGATATTGAGTAAATCCTACACCCCATCTTTGGTGTTTATTGAATATATGTTTACTTAAGTACTGCTTTACTATATACAAATCAGTACGTGATAGATATATCAACGATTGCCATGGTGATGGAGCTACTAAAAGAGGGCCATCAAAAGGAGAGCCTCCCTCTGCTTTAGGTAAGCTATCGTTTTCAGCATACTGTAGGATTATTCTTGATAAGTATGGATGACTAAATTTGTATAAATTGATAATGTTCTCTGCATAAGATCGTTTAGTTGTTACTTCTCCTCTGAATAAGACTGAACCGGCATCAAGTTCTTCTGTTAAGATTTGAATAATAAACCCGGTAGAAGGTTTTCGCAAATAAACCTCCCAGAACGCAGGTGGCCCTCCACGATTCCAGCGATTATCGCCGTGGTGGAATGATATTATACCTTTTTTTGAAGAGTTAATTATATCCCCTTTAAATATACCAGGCGCGTTTCCTCTGATAATAATGTCCAAATCGAGCGATTTGATTTTTTCAATATCACTAGCCGGATATTGGACAGTCAATTTGGAAGATGAAAAAATAGGATTCAGATAAATTTTATTGCTACCGACAAACTTATCTATGCTTAACGATACGTTATGCTCTCTGGCTTCACGAGAAGTGATCGAAAGTAGCTTGAATTCTATAGCAGATATTAATTTAAAAGGAAGCCATTTTACAAAACCAGATAGCTTTCTTCTTGAAAATAACGACGTTATCTTTTGAGCAAATGTCCTTTCTGAGAAAGCATGGTTGTTTATTAAATAGAACAGCTCCACCTTGCTGCTCTTTACTAGCTCATCAATGATTTCGTAAAGATATTTATCGCAATAAGTTGAATCTAAAATAATTCCTATTTTTTTCATATTTCAACCAAATCGTAATCTGATCTGTTTTCCTGGAAAATATCTCAATACCTGTCTGTTGACATAGATAAACAGAGGAGCGTACCTGAAATTTACTCGACCGATCAATGATGCGTTTCAAATTTCCTGCATGATATTTATCATATAAGTCAACAAGTCAGAAGAAGAGTTGATCTCCATGTTGTCGCCATCAGGTTGAAATTGAGAGCGAGCCGTTTTCTTCTGTTGCGGAATTTATTGCATAACCACTAGAAACCATTCCTTTCTTGCTCGCTTGCGCAGCAGTTCGGCTTGGCCAGAAAGGAGCTTTGCCGACTTGAAAAGGAATCTAGCTCGGCAGAAAAGGAGTCTGGCCGATTAACAAAGGAGTTTAGCCAAGCCGCAGAGGAGTTTTGCCGACTATAACTCCTTTTCAAGTCGGCAGAACTCCTTTCTGGCTTAACAAGAAAGCAGTTTAGCCAAGCCAAACTCCTCTTCTGCCGAGCAGAACTCCTTTCTTACCGAGCCGTACTCTTCCCTTACTTCTTTGCAGAGAACTTCCGCGACCTGTAGAAAATGCCGACTCCCGAAGAGTATGTGACTGATGCAGCAGGAAAACTATTCAAAACGCAGCGATTCCGGTTTGCTCCTGATACCTTTTCTTCATTCTACAAGATTATCGGCAAGAATGGCAAATTCCTCGGCCATACGCTGGTGCTTGAAGTTTTTGTGGATGGCGGCAACGGTGCGATAGGTGTCTGCCGCCTTGAGCTTGTCGCCCTTTTCTTGATACAGCTCGGCGATTACGATCATTGTTTCTACCATGCCCTTGGGGTCTTTGGTGAGCTGATAATGCTCAACCATGTCAAAGGCATATTCCAAGGCTTTGTCCAGTTCACCCAGCTTGCGGTGCGCTGCCGCCATCTTCTTGTTCAGGGCGAGGATGGAGAAAGAATCCTCCTCCTTCTCGCAAATGGCGTAGGCACGGCGATAATGCGCCAAGGCAGCGGCGTAGTCTTGTCGCTCTAAACAGGCATCGCCAAGCCGGTCTGAGGCGTTGGCAATACCTGATTCATCACCCTGTTCCTCAAAGCCTTTAAGGGCGTTGTGAAAGGACATTGCGGCTAAAGCGTATTCGCCTTTCTTGAACTGCTCGCGGCCTTCGCGATAATCCTGCTTGGCCGGGTCGTTTTCTGCGGCAGTCTTGGCTGGCTGCGCCGGGCCAAGGCTGGCAAGTGACTGGGTGAAGGTGGATGCCATTATTTTTTCTCCGTAGTAAAAATCATGCTGGCCAGAATTCATCATCAAAAGCCTGCTCAAGCGACCAAGGACAAATTTCAGGAAAAGTGCTTTTGGGCAGACCTGTTTCCCGTGCAGCACCAGTGCGGGCGTATTTATATGCCCGTTCGATGGATTCAGGTAGTTTTTGTTTCAGGCTGGGATTGTCCTGCAAGTGATCTGCAATCTGCTCCCGCTGCTCTTCAATGGTGTATCGCCAGCTGTTGCTTTGGTATCCGGGCTGATACTGCCATTTGAGGAGATGAAGGAAAAGAACAGTCAGGCGGTTGATCAATTCGCGATGCTGGCTTTTTCCCATATCTTCTATTTCTTCAGCAAGATGCTCCCGGTCTATTTCCGCGATCCTGCCAGCTCTGAGTAAGGCCGCTTGTTGATTTGCCCAGCCGAAAAAGTCGGCGGTATGCAAGCAGGTGTTCATTTTTTCGTCGCCTTTAGCTTTGACGCAATTCTATCACGTTCTCTGTAGCTCCGCCACCGCCTCAGTCACCAATGCAGCCACAGTTGTCTTGACCGGCTCGCCGTGTTGGTAGATAACAATCTCGCTCTGATCTTTCTGCAAGCCCATGATCTGGAAAATCACCTCGTTGGCCTTAATCCTTCCCAGTAGGCGCACGGTCAGGCCGCGCACTACCGCGCTGTCGTGGCCAAGCAAGGGGAAGAGTGAATAAAACGGCGTGCTGCGGACAAGATCAGGGCGGACAGCGGCGATCTCAGTCAAGCCGTGCAGCGCGGCCTCGCGGGTGCCTTCGTCGCCCATGAAATTGAGCAGATGGCGGGTGAAAGCCCCGTAGATATCTGTCCGGGCCACGACAATCGCGCCGATGGCCTCGACCATGCCCCACGGCATGGAGGCGGAATCTGAGCAGGCCTCAAAAAGTCGATGCAGCATGTCGGCAACTGGCGCAGGCTCGCGGGTGGACAACCGCGCCGTCACCTGCCCGATCACCCAAGCGGTTTTGTACCGTTTCTCTGGCAACGGCTCATAGAGCAGCTTCTGGAGAAAGCGCAGGGTACGCTTGTCGTCAAAGCTCAGATTAACCAGTGCGTCAATGTCGCCTGCGTCAACCAGTTGCTTAACTAACTGCTTGTTGGCCTGCTGCCGCTGCCGCTTAGGATCGCGGGCAGGCTCTACAGGTGGTGCTGCGACTCCGGCTTGCGCTTCTCGCTCCTTTTTTTTGGCAAAACGGGCGGCTATTTCCGCCACGTCCTTATGGAGGCGGACAAAATAGAGGATGCCCCGTACCGCCCTGCCGTCTAAATTGCGCTTAGGGCAAATCTGATGGGAGACATCATCGTAATCCTCCACAATGCCGGTGAGGTAATCGTCCTCTGGGATCAGTTCCCAAGCCAAATCCCATTCGTCGCCGCAGGCAAAAACCAAGCATTCCACCATTGCTGCGCCGATGCTATGGCCGGTCGCATCGCTGACATAGACCGCCCCGCACTGGCATCGGCCAGCTGGAAACTCTTTCATGGTGCGCTGCACTGTTTCCGAAGGACGACCCACATCCAGGCCGCAGAAGGGGCACCAAGGCCGAGTCTGCTGCTGTTTTCCAGCTGCCATTATTTCCCCAACTTCTCTTGCAAGACCTGAACGAAACGAGGCGAGACCGTGTAGCCCAGTTCTTTTGCTCTGTTCATGTGTTGCGAGGATTCCTCATACTCATGAGCGAAATACAGGGCGACTGCCAAATTATTGCGGGCCATTGCACTGTCTGGCTCCAAGGTTACGGCCTGTCGGGCAGACTCTACCGCCTTGTCGTCCTGAGCCAGCATGGTACAGGCGGAAGTTAGATTGATCCAAGCGGTAAGCAAATGCGGATCAATCTGAATTGCCTTTTCGTAGCACTCGACTGCGGCCTCTGCATCCCCCTGCTGCTGCCTGATTAAGCCGATATTAACGTGTGCTTCGGCCATTTGCGGGGTGATAGCCAGGGCCTTCTCATTCAGGGCTAAGGCACGATCAACGTCACCCTGGTCAAAATAAATTGCCCCAAGGTTGATGTAGCTCTCCACTGAGTGATCATCCAGCTCAATCGCCCGCTCCAGTTCGCGAATCGCTTCGCCAACTCGTCCAGCCTGGCGGTAAAGCAGGCCGAGTTTGTGATGAGCAATCAGGTTGTTCGGATTTTCTTGGCAGACTTTTTCCAGTTCTGCAATCACGGTTTCAATGGACACATTGGTCTGTTTTCCTGACATGTTACTTTCCTTGCGGCAAAAATGAACGCCGCTGGACTGAGCGGCGGGATGAATGCTCGGCTGAACTTTAAGCATAAACTGGACAGCGGCAAGCGATAATAGCAGAGGAGGCGGTTTTCTGCAAGAGAAGCAGGGTAGAACACAGCGATTAATCCCTTGAATTGCCAGCAATCCTGAAGGGGATTTTCTGCAACGACTCCAGAGAGCAAGGCGGTTTTCCGCAGCAGAAAAACAGAAAAGCCCGCAGGATTTCTCCGGCGGGCTTAAACGCTGTGGAAGCGGTTTGTTTCTTGGCTCCCCGGGACGGACTCGAACCGCCGACAGGGTGATTAACAGTCACCTGCTCTACCGACTGAGCTACCGAGGATTAGATGCTGCCAACTACAGCAGCGATGGTTAAAATATTTATCATAATGGCGGAAAAGAGTCAAGCGGAAAAATAAAAAAGGTTGCATCTGTTTCAAGAAAACGTTATACTCGTTTCTGCCTAGCTTGCTTATAACGTCGGGGCGTAGCGCAGCCTGGTTAGCGCGCCTGCCTTGGGAGCAGGAGGTCGAGTGTTCGAATCACTCCGCCCCGACCATCATGATCACCTTATCACGCGCTGTTTGGCAAAGCGTTGATAGCTTTTTTTCTGCGCATTTCTTGTCTCGTTCTGAGACCGTAGCACATTGCCCTTCCCGTTCATCTGTTGAATTTTCCTGGCATTACTTTTTGTATAACAACTCCTCTTGCTGCTTGAAGCTCTATTCCTTTTTTGTTCGCTGGCAAAGGAGTTTGGTTTAACCAGAAAGGAGTTTTGCCTGGCAGAAGAGGAATCCTGCCGACTAAGAAAGGAGTTCTGCTCGGCAGAAAAGGAGTTTGGCCGAGTACAACTCCTTTCCTACTCGGCCAAAAAGGAGTCTTGTTTGGCCGCAAAGAAGTTCTGCCGACTTACAAAGGAGTTTGGCTCGGCAAGAAAGGAGTTTTGCCGAAGACAACTCCTTTCCTACTTGGCTAGAAAGGAGTCCTGTTAAGCCAAAAAGGAGTGTTAGCAGGTTGCACTCCTCTGTAAGGAGCTTTCATTCGTCTGCCGGAAGGCTTGACTCTTTTCAGATATCGTTGCAGGCCATTGCGTCAATTTGCTCAAGTAAATAGAGCAACTCCATCTCAATCGCTGAGGTTTTTCAAGGGAGTTGGAACCGTTTTTTCTTACGCCTCAAGCCAGTCTATACAATGCAATCTGGGTACATGTTGAAAATGCGCGGTATTATGAGTGATCAAGGTGAGATCAAGAGATAAAGCGTGTGCTGCGATCATAGTGTCATGATCACCGATAGGTCGCCCCTTTTGTTGCAGCAGAGCGCGCAATTGACCATAGGAATCAGCGGCTAGGCTGTCCCAAGGTAGGCAAACCACAGCTTCGAGAAACGACTCCACTAATACAGCCAAACGGGTTGCATGAGGACGCAAGACCAAGCCGTAGCGCAGTTCGGCACGTGTCACTGCTGAAATAGCAAGCTGCCCTGGTTGTATTTCACGCAGTCGAGCATCTAATTTGGGAAAACCGCCTTTGATGATAAAACTGCATGTATCGGTATCAAGCAACAAGCTGGGATTCATTCCTGCCATTCCGCAAAAGGGTCATTGCTGGCTTCTGACATCTGATTTTTGCTCAAGAAACTGGCAATCTCTTCCTGGTGTACAGACAGAAGTCTGTCTCTGAGCAGCAAAAAATCGTCCCATACGTTGGGATGCGGGGAAAGAACGATGTTGCCCTTTTCCTTATCGCGCCAAATGAAGATATCATCTGAGTCCAGATGAAAATCTGCCGGAAGCTGTATGGCCTGTCTGCCATCATGGCGGAAAATTTTTGCTATTTCCATGTATTCTCCTCAGGTTGCTTGCGTGCGTACATCTATAAAGACATTATAGCAGAAAGAACACTGCTGCGCCGTTTATCTCCTTCCTGCTAAAGTCTTTGCGCCTTACCTTTTTACCGAGCCGCACAGGAGTGTTAGCAGCTTTTACTCCTTGCTCAAGCGTTCAAAATCATGGCGCAGTTATCTGTTCTTCAGCAGCAGCTACCAGCTATTGCCGCCTGATAAATCGCCCTCGCTTGAGGAAAATTTTGGGTGCATGATAGCACCTTAGAAGTAAAACTTGATGTTCTTGCGTTCTTCTGGGCTGACTTCAAAATACTCCCTTTTGCTGATGCCAAGCATCGCACCCACGATGGACTGAGGAAACACTTTGAGCCGAGTGTTGAGATCGTGCACAAGCTCATTGTAATACTTGCGTGCTTGCGAAACATCCTTCTCAACCACCTCCAGCTGCTGCTGGAGTTCCTGAAATTTTTCATCCGCCTTGAGAGCCGGGGAGTTCTCTGACAAGGCCAACAGCGATCTTATCCCAGCGAGGAAGGCGGTTTCGCCGGTCTTCATCTCTGGGATTGATTCTGCTCCTGATGAACGCTTGTACGCCTCAATCGCGGCATTGAGTGTCTGCTGTTCCTGCGCAGCATAGCCCTTGACGATTTCGACAAAGTTAGGCAGCAGGTCGCAGCGTTTCTTGTAATGGGCGTACAGGGTGGCAAATGCCTCATCAACCTTGTTGCGCAGCGCGATAAACCTATTGTACATGCTGATAAACAGGGCAATGAGAAGTGCGACTGTTCCGAGAATGAGATAACCGACCATCTGCTGACTCCTTGCGTTGTTGTTTTTCTTGCGTACTCCGATGCTGACGAAGATCCTCTTGCCCGAATAGGACTCTTTTTCGGTGCTTCTGTCAAGCAACTCTGTACGCTTCTTTTGCCGCGATGTAGATTGAAACAACAAGGGCAGAAAAACCTTGCAATCTCAAACAGCGCAGAGAGATAATCGTTCTCAGGGGGAGAAATGGCATAAAACAGGCAGAATTCAACGCTGCTCTTGCAGGAGGACATCAGAATGCAGAAGGAAATACATGCTGTCACCGGGGCCTTCGGCTTTTCAGGCAAATATATTGCCGAGCGACTGCTGGCTGAAGCGAACAAGGTGATTACCCTCACCAATTCCTTTCAGCGCAAGAACACCTTTGGCGATAGGGTGCAGGCTTTCCCCTTTCATTTCCAGGAGCCGCAGCGACTCACCGAATCGCTCCAGGGCGTGTCTGTGCTGTACAACACTTATTGGGTGCGCTTTAACCATCATAATTTCACCCATGAGGAGGCAGTGCAGAATACTTTGACCCTCTTCAAGGCGGCCAAAGAGGCTGGCGTTGCGCGCGTGGTGCATGTGAGCATCACCAAGCCGAGTGAGGATTCTCCTCTGGAGTATTTCAGCGGCAAAGCCCGTCTTGAACGGGCACTGATCGAAAGCGGCTTATCTTATGCCATCCTGCGACCTGCGGTGCTGTTCGGCAAGGAGGATATTCTCGTCAACAACATTGCTTGGGCCTTGCGCCATCTTCCTGCCTTTCCCGTGTTTGGCGATGGGCAGTATAAGCTGCGACCGATTCACGTCGCTGATCTAGCTGCGCTGGCAGTTCAGCAGGGCAAAGAGCGGGAGAACTGCATTATTGACGCAGTTGGGCCAGAGACATTCACTTACAAAGGACTGGTAGAGACTTTGGGCGAGATTATCGGCTGTAAGCGGCCTGTTATCTCGGTGCCGCCAGCTTTTGGCCATGCAGTTGGCTGGGCTGTAGGCCGAGTGTTTGGTGATGTGATGATTACGCGGGAAGAAATCAAAGGCTTGATGGACAACCTGCTTGATGTTGATGCACCAGCAGCAGGACCAACCAAACTGAGCGAATGGGCTACAGCTCATGCCTCTGCTATAGGCCGACACTACACCAGTGAGTTAGCCAGACGAACAGATCGTGCCAGCGAATACCAAGGTAATTGACCAGCTCTTTACCTACGGCACCTTGCAAGACAAGGAAATCCAGCAGCTCCTTTTCGGCTGCACCTGTGTTATGAGGAAGGCTATGCTGCCTGGCTGGTCTCTCTATGCCTCGCTGCAAGATGGCTATTTGTTCATTAAGCCTGATGATCTAACAAGCAGGGTCTCTGGCAGTCTGCTTGCGATCAACGCCGAGGCGTTACAGGCAGCAGACCTGTGGGAGGAAGTGCCGCTTCTCTATCAACGGGAAGCGGTGTTGGTTAGACTGGAAGATGGCAGCGAGCTGGAGGCATGGGCCTACACTCGCCGAGAGAAAGCAGGCGTGCCGTATGCTGGTAAACAGTTGAGCCTGCTTGAACAGCAAGCGGTGCTGGCTGCGGCCCAACAATCAATCAGCGCATGAGGGTATCGCAGTCAGTGGGAGATTAGTGCCAAAGAGTGCATTCATTGTTTTCACCAAAAAGAAAAAGGCCAACAGCGGCAGGACAAGCACCTGAATCAGAAAGACACCGAGATACAGAAAGGCTAACTGGAGAAGATTCTCAGTGAGGCTCCCCATGTTCTTGCCAACTTCAGCAAAGGCTTCACTGATTTCCGTGGACTTCTGCTTGAGAAACGAAGCAGTACCGAGAATGCCACTCTCAGGCATAGTGAAGTCCTTGAGCTTGTCAAACCCTGCCGAACCAGTCGCTAAGTTTCTGCTCACTTTCTCGATCTGTTCATTGAAGAAATGTACGTTGACAAACTCATTGACCAAAGAGGAAAGCGGTAGGCAGAATCGGGCAACGACAATCAGTACGGCAAAGCGCATCATAGTTTTCTGCACGAATTTCATCCTGTCATTGCCAAACCAGATCAAGAGAGAGAGAATGAGCAGAAAGACAGCCAGCGCAGGTGGAGCAAGGGAGATGCCGATTTCGTAGGTGAGCTTCTGCACACCCAGGGAGGTAACTGCGGTAACGAGGACATCAGACACCCTCTCAGTTAGATCGTCAATTGGATCAAGAGCCTGCCCGACTGCTAAGGACACACCTACCCCAGCAGGCTGGAGATGCAGACTGGATTCCTCAATGATCGAGACCGAAGCGTTAATCACCCGGCAGGTGGCATAAGATAACCCAGCCTTGGTGATTGCTGTGCGGAAATAGGCATCGGCTGCATCATCCAAACCTGGCAGTCGCAAGGCAGGAGACAGGAAGAGCAGAACAGCGGCTAAAATGCCGCTGATGGATAGCAGGGCTTTCTGCGCTAAGGGTTTCATGCTTGTGCTCCTGTGGTGGTGAAAACCTGATTCAGGGATACGTATCAAAATCAAGAAGACTGCGCATCAGTTTGAAATGCTTGTCCAGCGAAAAAACAGAGGCTCCATCAGCGGCCTCTGAGTTCGTCCAGATTGATATCCAAGTCAATCTTGCCTTTGTACTTCTTTAACTCAGAGCTTGTCGCTTTCCTCACCAGCTCTTCTAAAGCGAGCATGACAACGCTTGTTTTGGTTTTGCTGCGAGTCGCCTGCATCGCCTCATGCAACAGCTCTTCCGGCAAATTCAATGTCGTTCTCACAGAGAGCCTCCTTTACCTGTATTTCTGAGCGGCAGCATTGCAACATGTCGATTAAGAGCAACTTGTGAGATAGCTTCAAGATCATGCGCGACATAAAGCTTTTCAAGAAAGGACATCTCTTTAAAGGGACGGCCTATCCTCACTCCATGCCATTTATCAATCTTTACTTGACTGCTTTCCTGATTGAATTCCTCGATTGCCAGTAGCTCTCCAGCAAACTTGTGATTGAAGAGAAAGTCGATGTCATCAAAGTACAGTGGCACATGCCACAGCATCTTCTTATCGGGAACGCAGAAGATTTGCAACGCCTCTTTGGTGGATGAATAGAGATCAAGATCAAAGGAGACAAACCCGATAGGTGGCGGCTGAAAGTTCTGGAAAAACCCTGGCACAGTATCCTTGACGTTACCAAGAATGAGCGTGGTTCGCTTGGTAAGAAGGGCGCGGAGTGCCGACTCATTCATCGGATAATCACCCGGCTGCCAGGCCTCAGGATGGTCTCGGTAATCGCCGATAAAGGCTGGCAGTCCTTGTTGCGGCCCAGCATCAAAACCGTACACCTTGATGCCAATACCAGTTTCCCGTTCGACGGCCTCAGCTTCACTCTGGAGTGTGACTAAACCGTCACCTGCGGCTACGCCAAACTCGATGACCGAGATCTCTGAAATCTTTTGCTTACGTGCTTGCTCTGCTGCTGTCAGCACACCCAAAAGATACGTAGGCCGTTTCGAGATATCCCACAAAGCCCGTGTCCTTACCGACACGTTCAATTGCCTTAACAGTGCCTTGACGAGGAGCCTAAACGGTGGTTCCATGCCAAGACGGCCCAGGAACCACCATCTGCTTGTATCCATATCTGAATCTCCTTGAAAAAAGAATGCAAAGGTGGCTTTGCACTGTACCACGCTGGGAATGACAATACGGGCTGGTTACTTAACCAGCATAGGAGCTTGCCTTGTATCTGTCAATAGAGAAAGGCACCGTCTATCTAGCTTGTGGTGGTTCGATATTCGTCAGGCGGGAAAAAGGATGCTCGATGCGAATTTGCCGCGTACTGATTGCCCGGCAAAAAGAACGAGTATCCCCGAGACAAAATAACGCTCGATCCGAGACCAAAGTACGCTCGATGATTGGTCTGGGTATTCTCGATAAATGGTTGGGGGGATACTCGATGATTTGTGGAGGCTATTACCGATGATTTTTTTTGCCTATTGCCGATGAATTTATCGGGGGATGAGCGATGTTTTTTGGGGAGACAGGGGTAGGTAAAAATTACACAGCGTAACGCGGTAACTGGGCAAAAAGTAACCAGTCCCTGCGCAGGAGATAATCTTCCTAGTCCTGCCACAGAAGCAACATGACTGAAATGACCTCGATTACTGCCGCATGTGTTCTTTTATGACAAAATGGAACATGTTTTGCATACAAGAGGAAGGGTAGCGGTCAGGATCATGTTGGGGAGTATTTTACGCTCCCTCTCATCTAGGGAGCTGAATTATTTATTAGAGGAGAACCTATGGCTACGCAAAAAAGGTATCAGATTGGAACAAAATATGTTGTCAAAGAGGATTGGGAACCAGGCTACGAGACAAGGTGGCTCACTCAAGGACAATGTCCAAACTGTATGAAGCCAACCACTATCAAATATTGGCGAGGGAAAGATGGTAGCGAGTCCTGGAAATGTAAAGATTGTCGTACTGTGGGAGAAGCATAGATAGACTCGGCGCAAGGAACACGGGTATCCCCGATAAAAAGTACTACCGTTCTTTTGTTAAAACTACTACCGTAAAATAGTCTAAACTACGGTAGTACATTACCCCTATCTACGGTAGTACTTTTGTCTAAACTACCATCGTAAAATTTTTCCGGGGATGAGCGATGATTTCCGGGGAGACGGGGGATAAGGCTAGGGGAAAATCAGCCACGAAACCTGCGCGACTCGCAACTATTTGTCCCTCTTCTCTATTTGTTCGCGAGTGCTTTCAGGCAGTGAATCAAAAAGACTCTGGACGTGCTTCGGTTCGCTGATCATCTTCTCGGCAATGAGATTGACGAGTCGGAACAGGGTACTTGCTGTGTCTTTATCATCCGTTACGTCCATATGGCCAGGATGCACAGCATTATTCCCTATCACTCTTACGACATCCAGAGCTTGTTGCACCCTCTGGTCGAGTCCTTTCTTTACCAACGAAGCAATGTCGTTGTTAATATTTTTCCCTGGTTCTCCCAAATGAATGCAGAGTTTCTGGATTGCAAGACGGAGCAGCGCAGCGGAACCACGAGGAGATATATCCAAAATTGCACCCGCTTCCTCATAGTCTCGTCTAATGTCATCGGGAAGATCAGGGTTTGGCGGGACTACGTAAAGCTTCTTAGGGAACAAGAGAGAATCGTGAACCCAGACGGAGAAGTTTTCGCATGTAAAGCATTTGCTTAAGTGAAGATTGTGAACAGTGTAGCACGAATATTCTTCCTGCTTCTCCCTCTTACTGACACTCTCCCTCTTGCTAACCATATTCTTTGCCCATTTGACATCATCCTTGCGTACTTCAACTAAGGTTGAGTTTGCAGCAATCTCATCGGCGTTATGGATATTTGGAGTGCCGCCTTTCTCAATAGGCTCTGGTGCCAAGGTAAACCATGTTTGGCTGGAATGTGCGCCACAGTGGGGGCAATTAAACTCGTTTCTGGCAATAGATGGCGGATGAGGAACGTTAAGCATTTCTTCCATTACGGTTCTCCTTTTCTATTCATAGTTGACTATAGAGGTAGGCATCACTCCGCCTCTGGCAGCTCCTCTCTCTATGGAACTCACGGCGCAAGCGGATTGACAACATTTAGGCCATCAATCCAGCTGTAATCTCTGACATTCGCTGTTGCCACAGGCAGATTGTGAACCAAAGCAGTGGCGGCAATCAACGCATCTCCCAAAGACATCTTTCTGGTCTGCCGCAATGCCACGGCCCTGTCAATAATCACATCTGAGACCGCCAGTACTGGCAGGAGCTGAAACATGCGTTCAAGTTTTTGCCGATGCTCCATACGCAGCTGGTGATATCCCAGCACCTCAACCTTGCTGACCGCAGAGACTGACGGCCTGTGCTTGCTGATGAACTCCCGCACTGCGTCGTGCTTCGGCTCCGCCGCGTAAATGATGATATTGCTGTCAAGCAGCATCATGCCTCCCTGCTTGGCAAAGGCCGGTCTCTGCGGACTTCCCGCTGCCATTCCTGCGGATCATCAATGCCCAATCCGCCGGAATCAGCGATCTCTTGAAGCAGAGCGACAGCGTCATCCTGTTTCTTTGCAGTGATGCGGGGAAACTGGCAGACTATTTTGTACAGCAGCTCCAGATAGCGGTCATCCAAATGATCAATCTCTGTTTTCAGCCGCTCTTTCACTGTCATCACCTCGCCTCCGCATCCATCTTCCTTAATTCCTCCAGAAACGCAGGCAGCAGCTCCGCTTCCGGCAGCTTCTTGAATACCTCGCCCTTCTTGAAGATAATGCCCAAGCCATGCCCGCCCGCAATGCCGATGTCCGCTTCCCGCGCCTCGCCTGGCCCATTGACCACGCAGCCCATCACCGCCACTTTGAGGTTGGATTTCATGGTCTGCAAGACCCGCTCCACCTCTTCGGCCAGCGAGAACAGATCAATTCGGGTGCGACCGCAGGTGGGGCAGGAGATCAGCTCCGGCCCACGCTCGCGGATGCGCAGGGCACGGAGCAGCTCAAAGCCCACCCGCACTTCTTCGAGCGGGTCGCGGGTTAAGGAAATGCGGAAGGTGTCGCCGATGCCTTCGGAGAGCAGAATGCCTAAAGCCACGCTGGATTTGACCGTGCCGGGAATCAGGCCGCCCGCTTCAGTCACGCCAAGATGCAGCGGGTAGTCAGTGCGCTGCGACAGCTCACGGTAGGCGGCAATGGTGGTCAGGGTGTCCGAAGATTTGACCGAAATCTTGATCTCGCTGAAGCCCAGCCGCTCAATGTCCGCAACCTTGTTCAGGGCGCTTTCGATCAGGGCGCGGCAGTTGTCCGGGCTGGGATAGCCATGTTGCTCCAGCAGCTCCTTCTCGATGGAGCCGGAATTCACGCCGACACGGATCGCCGCTTTATGGAGCTTGGCCGCATCCACCACCCGCGCCAGTTTGTCCGGCCCGCCAAGGTTGCCGGGATTGATGCGTATAGCCTGCGCTCCGTTTTCTAAGGACGCAACTGCCAGGCGCGAATCAAAATGAATATCGGCAATCAAGGGAATGCTGATCTGCTCGCGGATGGAACGGAGTGCCGCCGCTGCTTCCATATCCGGCACGGCCACCCGGATGATCTCGCAGCCCGCCTCTTCCAATCCCTTGATCTGGCGCACAGTAGCCGCCGCATCGCGGGTGTCGGTATTGGTCATGGACTGCACCGTGATCGGCGCACCGCCGCCAATGGCGGTCTGGCCGATGAAAATCTGTTTGGTTGGTTTGCGTTGGATCATGGTCTGTGATGCGCTGTAAAAAGGTTATGGAGAGAGGGCCGCGCTGCGCTACACTGTCTTCAGCACCAGCACATCTACCCGCCGCCCCCCAGAGTATCCGCTCTGACAGCCATTATTTCTTCGGTTTCGCAACTATCGGTGTAGGCGGAGGCTCTGTCGGTTCAGGCAGCTTGCTGCGAGTGACTGTCGGATTGCCTTTAGCTCTACAAAAAATGTTACCTTTAGAAGAGAAACAATGTCCTAACTCACTTTTGCCGACACAATGTCCTGACTTACTTGTGTCCTTGGCTGTTAGTTTTATATTAGAGGTTTCAGTTGTTTTCTTCTTGTCCGTCATTTTGATCTCCATTGGTATTGTAGCTTGAAAGATATCTTTTTGCCTCATCCTCTGCCTGTACAAATAACTTCATATTCTCAGGGATGGATTTCCCGGAGAAGTATTTCTCCTCATACTCAGCCTCATTTTTCAGATAATCGTAATAGAGACTTCGCATCTTAGCTTCCGGCAAATCACCTGCTGCGATATCAAGCCATGTCCGCTCAATCATAATACCAAGCTGACGCAAGTCTCTGGCTAAACCAGAGAGCGACTTAATACGTTCCTTATAGGGAAGATAAGGCAGTATTGCATTGATTACCTGAGAGAGAGCAATGATAGTCGTCCAGACATAGACGTATTTGTTCCATAACGCCCAACCGGCAATACTGGAACTCGATGCAATCGCAAGAAACATATTGATATATCGATCAGTCGCTTCATTACGCTTGAGCAACTTTTCCAGATATATCGACCGGACATTAACACGGTATAGCTGCTTCCAAATAAGGTGATGAATCATAGGCTTGATAGATATCTACGCCGTCTTCAATACCAGCACATCCACCAGCCGCCCACTATACCCGCTCCGTATCATCTTCACCAGATCAGCGAAGTTGTTCACCGTGATATTCAGGCTGCTCAAGGCTGATTCGGCGAAGCCCGACAGCACGTATGCACCGTTGGCGAGCACTGTCACCGCCGCGCCCGCCCTGCCGCCTTCGGTCATGTCGAGCAAATTGAAGGCCAAGGTGTTCGCGTGCAGGTCAAGGATGACCTGGATGCGCACCGTCTCGTCCGCGCTCAACGTGCCGCCGGTGACGGTAACATGCGGCGACGCGGCCTTGTCCGTGAGAATGCCGACTTCCGGCGGATTGGGATGGCCCAGCTTGGTCACGGTCAGCGGAGTGCGCAGCCGTCTGCGGTAGGTGCCGGTGCGCAGAGTGCCGTTTTCGGTGTAATGCGTGGCGAGAGAGAGCAGATACTCGTTGTTCCACGGGTCGTTCTGGGCAGGGATGTCCGGCAGCAGGGTGATTGCGGTGTCCGAGACTGAGACAAAGCGGCTCTGGACAGTCCGTCCGCTGCGGGTGCCCTCGATCACACAACCTTCATCCGCCGCCCCCTGTGTGAAGGAAAGATCGCTGCCGCTGAGACGCAGTGCGCCGCCCGGATTGAGAACATCGCTCAGGCCAAAAACTGTGTCTTCGGCAGTGGCGATGACCGGCAGTTTTTCCTCGAACGGCAGCCGCTCAAAGCGGATGTTGCGCTGCACATCCTCGGTGAAGGCGCGGGAGAATATGGCCCGCGCCGCCACTGCTTCCTCGGCTGGCGGCAGGGGCGCATCCGGGGAATCCAGCCGCCCGGTCAGAGAAAGGCGGAAGGTGATGGCGTTGTCTAAAGACGACTGGTCGCCGTTGATCAGGTCAATGCGTATCTCCTCAATCAAGGCGGTGATGGTTGTTTTGATGGTCTCTTCGTCCAGAGAGGGGTGTTTCAGGGCAATCCGGGCAGCCAGAACGTCGCTGCCGTTGGTGTTGCGCGCCACA
>NZ_JBLWEO010000094.1:0-4225 GCF_048287395.1 Candidatus Electronema sp. PJ
ACCGAAAAACACTGGCCTGGCCTACTCCGAAGCGTACTGCCGCCTCCTCAAAACTCAAACCTTCACGTTCTTTGATTTCCAATACTTTCCGGCGAAAATCTACTGAATAGGCCATAAGATTCAACTCATAGGATGAAAATAATTGCTTGATCATTTTATATCGCTGCGGCTATAAACATAACAAGTCGATGAGCCATCAGAATGGCAAATGCAACGAAGTTCAGGCATGCAAGGGTAAAAACAACAGATAACGTTACAAGCGAAGGGGTATTAGACCCAAGGCTTCGCAACAAAGTGGAATGGATATTCAGAATATTAAAAGGATTTCGCCGCGTATTCACGCGGCGAAATCCTTTTTGCATTAATCCTGATAGCAATCAGGTTCTAGTCCGGTCAGAACAGTTCAGTAGGGTTTCTGACCAACAAAATTACCTGCCGGGTAGTAGCTGCACACCCATATCTGAGAGTTGTCGCCACAAACCGACATGGCACAGCCAACCTCCCTAGTGGTTTTCCATACTAACTGGGTGTAATGCCCACAGACTCCGCTACAGCTGTTGTCAGCATAATTATAAAACTTAATTTCGCTGCCCCAACTGTCTGTCACCTGCTGCGGCGTTTTTTTCTGTAGCTCCCGACGACCATCGGACCACATCAACGCACTAGCCTTGTAGATATTCTCACCATAGCCGTTGCCGCTGTGATACATGGCGCAGCCCTCGTTCTTAAGCTGATCAGCCCAGCCTTGTGCTACACTGGCCAGCTTATCCGACCATCTTAATCCTGACACGCCGACTTCTGCACGCCAGCGGTTGTGGGCAGCCACCATCGCTGCCGGATCAACCGTGCCTGCCCTGCCATAATTAGCATCAGGCACAGCGGCGGCTGCCTCGGCTGGTGTGACCATGCTGCTCATCCGCACCCAGCCGCCTTCTTCGTCAGCGGCATAAGCACCTGGAACAGTAGTTTCTGGTTTGACCTGACATGCACTAAGAGTAGTTACAAGCAGAATTCCGGCTAGAACTGCCATCCTCTCTTGGAAACGTGATTTTTCTCCTGCAAATGTTGCGGTTTTCATGATACCCTCCTGGTATGTAGCAGG
Source organism: Candidatus Electronema sp. PJ (assembly GCF_048287395.1). Lineage (NCBI taxonomy): Bacteria > Pseudomonadati > Thermodesulfobacteriota > Desulfobulbia > Desulfobulbales > Desulfobulbaceae > Candidatus Electronema > Candidatus Electronema sp. PJ. The sequence continues at coordinate 1,103 of NZ_JBLWEO010000094.1, forward strand.
CAACCCGGCTGTCTTCGTGAGACCCGTAGCTTTCCGACACCGCCTCGCGACGGCTGTGGCTTTTTCAACTTTCCAGCGCAGGAGAAACGCCTCTCCCGCACCCACCAGAAAGTTAGGAACTCTGTTTAGTTAAAACCAGCTCTTCCTACTTTCAGGATAGGTTAAAAAAATAACTTTGTCAAGAATACTTGATAATAGTTATCAAGTTCTCGTTTTAATAATAATACGCTTAATTTCAAGTTATTATGATTTTCTTCTTTAAGAATACCGCTAGAAACAATATATAAGTCAACTTTATAGAGCATACCTAAATCGCACTAAATACAAAGAAATCTCGCCTCTCCGGCTATGGATTCAAAAATTTATATTTATAGTTTAATAAATAAAAAATTGCCCCTTCAACAGAGGCAACCGAGGCCATGCTGCTGTTAATTCCCCTACCACTCCTGTTTTCTTTTCCGGTAAGGGAAAAAACTGGCCCATGTCTTACTTCCCGCCCTTCATTGAAAGAACCGCCTATGCCAAATAGCAATATTCAGCAAAGCCCAGAGGATGTGGTTGTGATTGTGCTTAAGGGCAGAGTGCTCGGCAATCAGCTGATTGATATAGGGCACATTCAGGTGTTCCCGAATCACCGGCGAATCATTGAGCAGCTCAATCATGTATTGCTTCAGCTCGCCGCGCAGCAGGTGTTTAACTGGCAAACTGTAGCCCTGCTTGCCGCGATGGACGATCTTCTCTGGTAAAAGTCCCTCAAGGGCGGCGCGGAAGATATATTTCGTGGTCATCCCCTTCAGTTTCCAGTGGCCAGGTAAAGAAGCCATGAATTCAACCAGCGGATGATCGAGCAGAGGCACGCGAATCTCCAGCGAATTAGCCATAGACATCCTATCCACCTTCATGAGCACGGAATCAGTCATCATGAAACGGGTGTCAAGGTAGATTTCTCGATTGATCCGGTCGTTGACTCCATGACAACGGGCGTTATGCTCGCGAACAAGGCGGAAGGGATCAAGGCTAATCTGTTGGCAAAAGCTGGGATTGAACAGATGCGCGACCAACTCCTGCTGGAGAAAATATTGCCAGCGCAAATGCTGCCCAGCTGGGTCCAGATTTGCGCCTTCAATAAAGCGCTTGAGCATGTTGACCGCCCCTTTCTTCTGCGGCTGGTCAGGCAAGAGGCGGGCTAATCGCCCCAGCACGTTTTTGCGGGCAAATTCTGGCAGCAAACTGAACCAGCGATTTATCTGGCTCGCCTTAAAGCGGTCGTAACCGGCAAAGCTCTCATCTGCCCCTTCCCCAGACAAGCACACCGTCACCTGTTCCTTGGCTTGCTTGCAGAGCAAATAAAGCGGCACCGTGGAAAGATCGGTCATGGGTTCATCAAGATGCCAGAGCGTCTTCTCGATATACTCTGGCTTCAAGCTGTCGAGCATTAAGACCTGGTGCTCGGTCTGGCAATGCTCGGCCACAATCTGGGCATAGTCCAGCTCACTGAATGACTTGTCCTTATAACCGATGGTAAAGGTCTTAAGCGGGCCGCTAATGTGCTTGCGCATCAAAGCAACCAGGCAACTCGAATCCAATCCCCCGGAAAGAAAGACTCCGAGCGGCACATCACTGACCAAATGGCTGGCAACTGCCTGGTCAAGCAGCTCGCGCATCTTTTCCACGGCCTCCGCAAAGGAGAGTTGCGGCTCCGCAGGCAGAAATTGTAAATCCCAGTACTGTTCGGTGCGGATTTGCCCGTTTTCCAGGATCAGCAAATGCCCAGCAGGCAGCTTGTGAATATTGGCAAACAGGGTTTCGGGCGCAGGCACGAACTCAAAGCCGAGGTAATCGTACATGGCTTGCAGGTTAAGCCGCCGTTCTACCTGTGGATCAGCAAGGATCGCCTTGATCTCCGAGGCAAAGCGCAGTTGCCCGTTCTGCCAGGTGTAATAAAGCGGCTTGATGCCGATGCGGTCGCGGGCTAAAAGCAGCCGCCTGCGCCGCTGGTCATAAAGAGCAAAGGCAAACATGCCGCGCAGTCGGTGCAGCACCTTGTCGCCCCACTCTTCATAGGCGTGCAGGATGACCTCAGAGTCTGAATGGCTGCGGAAAACATGGCCTTTCTGTTCCAGCTCGCGCCGCAGCTCCTGGAAATTGTAAATTTCTCCGTTAAAGACCAGGCAGAGCGTGCTGTCTTCGTTGAACATCGGCTGGCGGCCTTTGTCGCTCAGGTCAATGATCGACAGGCGGCGAAAGCCAAGAGAAATTTCCTTACAGCAGAAGCTGCCCTGCTGATTTGGTCCCCTATGGGCAAGAGTGTCTGCCATTGCCCGAATCAAAGACTCGTCCTGCCAGTTAAAACCGCAGATGCCGCACATAGTTCGTTATTGTGATGGTCGAGAGAGGAGGAGAAAGAACATCAGAATTTGCCCTGCTGCGACAGATTATAGTAGGCGAAGTAGGGGCTGACGATCTTTTTCTGCGGATTTTTGCTCTAAAAGCAGCTCTGCTTTCTTTAGCCGGAAGATTGTGTGGCTGCGAAGAACCCAGGTAAGCTGATCAGCCTAGATCTCCTCGAGAGCAAGGAGCTTGCCAAGGTTGGCGAAGAGCTTTTGGACGTGCAAATGCTCTGTTCAGACATGTAAATGCTCTATTCAAACGAGTGAATACTCTGTTCAAACGAGTAAATGCTCCTGATGGATGTTCGCTAGGAGTATTCAAACATATAAATGCTCATTGCGGATGTTCACGAATAAATTTTGGATGTGTAAATTCTCCATTTAAACGAGTGAATGCTCTGTTTAGACGTATGAATGCTCATCTTGGATGTTCACTAAGATGTTTTAGACGAACGAAATCTCCATTTAAACGAGTGAATACTCCTTGCAGATGTTTGTCAGGAGCATTCAGACGAGTAAATACTCCATTCAGACGTGTGAATGCTCTATTAGATCTTTTTCATAAGACGTACATTGCAGCGAGGCGACCAATAGGGCGGCCACAGGGGGCCGCCCTTGTATCTTGTCTGTTGTGGTGGTTAGCTGCCAGCACACGAGTCGGGGAGAGCTTGTGGCCGCCCCTAAGGTTCGAACCTTGATGCGTAGATGAAGCCCCCTGGCTCACTTTCACGCC
>NZ_JBLWEO010000095.1:0-34986 GCF_048287395.1 Candidatus Electronema sp. PJ
CAGCCTCGCCTTGGCGCGGACCACCTCCGGGTCACTGTTCTTCGGCGGCCCCAGCTCGCCCGTGACGGCGAACTGGCCGCTGCGGAGCACCCGCTCCAAATTGCTCCCTGATTTCATAATCCTCCTTCTATCTGATCCGCCACTGCGGGCGGAAAATGTTTGGCAATTTCTTTATTGAACGCTGATGGTCGGCCCGGCGCATCCGCAGAACGGCCATTTAGATCGGTTCAACGGCTCTCAGGTGCCGTTCTACATATCTAAGGGGCGGTACACCAGCCCTTAGGAGTCGTTCAACGGCTCGGCGGATACGTTCTGCGTATTATCAAGGCGGTTTTGTAGGGGCGAAAAATCTTTCGCCCCTACCTGCCTGTCAATGCTTCCCGCCGCCGCAGCCCATGCCGCCGATGCCTTTGCCCGCTTCGATCTCGCGGCGCATCGCCATATCCATCAGCACGCGCTCTTTCTTCTTGTTGATGCCCAGAGCCTCGCGCTTCTCCTCAATGGCCGCGATCATCGCCTTGGCAATGTCGAGCGGCTCGCTTGCCACGCCCCAGCAGGCACCGTACTCCTCCTTCAGCCCCTTGAGGAGGTAGTCGGAGAACTTCTTAGCCCCGTTGATCGGCAGATTCTGGAAGATGACGTGCGCACCGCTGGCGACAAAATACTGCCCAATGGCAACCGCCTTCTCACTCATCCAGACCGGCGCAGTGCCAACCGCAGGCAGCTCCGCTATGTCGTTGCCGAGACCGCCTTCACGCACCATCTCGGTCAGCGCGATGAGCAGGCGGGAGTTGTCCACGCAGGAGCCGACGTGCAGCACCGGCGGCATACCCACTGTCTCGCAGACCTCGCGCAGACTGTCGCCGGCAAACTCGGTTGCCGCCTCTGGCCGCATCAGACCAACCCGGCCCAGGGCCTGCGCCGCGCAGCCAGTGGCCAGCACCAGCACGTTGTTCTTGATCAGCTCTTTGGCAATGATCTCATGTACGTTGTCGGCGTGCTTGTAATGCTCGCAGCCGACAATCGCAGCCACGCCCCGGATGCGGCCATTGATGATGTTGTCGTTCAGCGGGCGGTACGACTGCCGGAAACGGCCGCCGAGCATGTAATTGATGGTCTCGTGCGAGAAGCCGACCACCACGTCAAACTTTTTGTCCTTGGGAATGTAGTACGGCCCGCGCTTCTTGAAGTTGCCGATGGCGTGGGTGAGAATCTTTTTCGCCGAGGCGTAGGCATCGTGCTCGTCAAACTGGATATGCACCGCGTCAGGCATCATGGCCCGGTAGTTGGTGGTGATGATGTCGGTGTGCTTGTCCTTCACCACCTGCGCGACCGACTGCATTACGCACTGCACGTCAACGACCATCGCCTCGACCGCGCCGGTCGCCAGCACCATCTCCTGCTGAATAAAGGAGCCTGCCACCGGGATGCCCCGGCGCATCAGAATTTCGTTGCCGGTGCAGCAGACACCAGCGAGATTGATGCCCTTAGCCCCGGCCTTCTTGGCCAAGGCCAGCATCTCCTCGTCCTCAGCAGCGAGGCAGAGCGATTCTGCCAAAAGCGGCTCATGGCCATGCACGGTGATGTTGACCATATCCTCGCGCAGCACGCCCAAGTCAATAATCGCCCGCTTGGGCACCGGCGTGCCGAACATGATGTCGGTCAGCTCGGTGGAGAGCATGGACGCGCCCCAGCCGTCGGCCAGCGCGCAGCGGGAGGCTTGGCGCATGATGTTGTGGTATTCCTGATCCACGCCCATGTGGGTGCGGTGCATCATCTCGACCACCTCTCGATCCACGCCGCGCGGCTCCACGCCCTTGGCCTTCCATATCTTCTGCTGCTTCTCCGGCGCACGCTTGAGCATGGTCAGCGGCGTGTTGTCCTGCTGGCCAAACTCAGCTAAAGCGCGCTCGCCCAGCTCAAAGGCGATCTCGTTCTTGTCGCGGCCCTCGGTGGCAATGCCGAAGAGCTGGGCCATCTTGTGCAGCTTGGCCACGTCTTTGATCTGATGCGGGGTCTGGCCCTTGGCTGTGGCGATGAAGCCGCGCACCATCTCGCGGGCATGGTCGGTATGAGCAGCGGTGCCTGCGGCGATAATACGGGCGAAGTTGCGGGCGGCCACGGTGTCGGCAGTGGCCCCGCAGATGCCGACCATGGATTCCACGCCGTCAATGATCTGGCACGGCCCCATGTTGCAGTTCTTGCAGCAGGTGCCCTGCGAACCGAAGAGGCAGGCAGCCATGCCCCGCTCTTCAAGCCGGGTGTAGGCGGTGCGGACTTGTTTGGCTAAATCTTGACTGAGCAGCTCGCGGGTGGAGCTGGCGGTGATCTCGTTACTGCTGGCGATGCGGCTGGGCTTGGCCATTGCTGTTCTCTCCTTTGGGAATGGGTTGAAACGGTCACGCCAGCCCGGCGAACTGCTTCGCCGACTGAACGGTGTTCTTCATCAGCATGGTGATGGTCATCGGCCCAACTCCGCCCGGCACCGGCGTGATGGCAGCGGCCTTCTCCTTCACCGAATCAAAGTCCACGTCGCCTGCGAGCTTGGCCTTGCCGGATTCAGTTACGCCGACGCGGTTGACCCCTACATCAATCACCACCACGCCTTCCTTGACCTGATCGGCCTTGATCATGTTGGCCACCCCGGCTGCGACAATGAGAATGTCCGCCCGCTTGGTGTGGAAGTCCATGTCCTTGGTCCGGGTGTGGCAGAGTGTGACGGTGGCGTTGCCGCCCGCCCGCTTTTGTAGCATCAGGTTGGCTACTGGCTTGCCCACGATGTTCGAGCGGCCCACAACCACGACCTCGGCCCCGTCCGTCTTCACGCCGCTGCGCTGAAGCAACTCGATCACGCCGTGCGGGGTGCAGGGCAGGAAGCATTTCTCGCCCAGCACCATGCGGCCCACGTTGACCGGATGGAAGCCGTCCACGTCTTTGTCCGCGCTGATGGCGTTCAGCACCTTAGCCTCGTTGATTTGCTTGGGCAAGGGCAGCTGGACAAGGATGCCGTGAATCTTTGGGTCGCTGTTGCACTTCTCCACCAAGGCCAAAAGCTCGGCCTCGCTGGTATCAGCGGGCAGCGTCACCTGCTCAGAGTGAATACCCAGCTCCTTAGCGGTCTTGTTCTTCGCTGCCACATAGGACTGCGAAGCAGGATCTTCGCCGACCAGAATCGTGACCAGACCTGGCACGACATTATGCTTTGCGGCCAAATCGGCAACTTCTGCCTTCAGCTCCGCCCGAATTTCCTTGGCGACTTCGGTTCCGCTGATGATCTTTGCGCTCATGAATCTTCCTTGAAAAAATATATAATCTGGCAGCCGAAGCTTCTGCCGCCGGAACAGCGGAAATGAAGCAGTCGGCTGAATGAAATCGGATTTCTGGTTACTGAGGATAAAGAGAATATATACTCCATTCTCTGTATTTTTTTCAACGTAAATTCTCTGCCGCGCCTCTTCTTGAAACGCTTTTTTCATTTTTGTTCTCTGCCCGTCGTGCTGCAAGCCTCCAGCAGGCAGTAGAAAATAGACCTCTTGCAGAAGCCAACAAGCAGGTTGCAGCGGCGAGCGAACCGGTTTCTTCTGTTGCGATGTTTTTCGCATAACCCTGAGTTACTCTTCCTTTCTTGCTCGCTGGCAAAGGAGTCTGGCTTGGCCAAAGAGGCGTTCTAGCGACTTGGCAAGGAGTGCTACTCGGCAGAAAAGGAGTTTGGCCGAGTAGTAAAGGAGTTTTGTTAAGCCGCAAAGGAATCTTGCCGATTTGGAAAGGAGTTTTAGTCGGCCAAACTCCTTTGCGGCTTAACAGGAAAGCAGTTTGGCCAAGCCGAACTCCTTTTTTGCCGAGTACAACTCCTTTCTGGCCAAGCCGAACTCCTTAATAAACGAGCAGGACTCTTCTTCAGCCTGCTTGCTATTTACTGTAAATCCTTCTTGTTGACTTATACAGGAGATCTATTTTTGTGCTCTGCCCGTCGCGCTGCACGCCTCCAGCAGACGGTAAAAAAATGAGCACCAGCAAAAAAGACTTGCGAAATCCGCTGCTGTTCATCTTCCGTTCATCTGCGACTGGGTAAGATGAAAGCAGAAAGAGGAGAGAAATCAGCCTAACTCGGCATGATTTCAGAGGAGCAAGCAGTGGGGGCAGTTCCCCGCAGAAGAGGAAAAAAATGAAGAACAAGAGAATAGAGTCAGCAGGAAGGATCTTTTTGGCAACAGTAGTGGCAGGCTTGTTGCTGCTTTCCAGTTCAGCAGTAAGAGCACAGAGCACACAGCCTCCTGTAAGTGATACAATAGCCCATTGCGGCTGCGACAAGAAGGCAGGCATTGAGATGTACGTGCAGAACATTATCAATGATGCCCAAAAGCGCGGCATGAGCTGTGATACTGCCAAGATTCATGCCTTTGCCTGCATTACATCGTACTGCTCTATCTGCAAAGAGCACCCTGGTATTATGGAGAACTGTATTAAGATGGGTGCTGAGTATTTCGCCGCATCGCCTGGTTTCTGCCAAACAGCAGGACAGCTCGCTGAAGGACAGCCTGCATCGATCCAATAATATCCAGCAGCATTCAGCTCTGGTTACAGAAGAAAACAATTTGGGCACCTCTGCCCCGACTCCTCCTCTGCGTCAATGGTGGCGCGGAACAGGGGCAGAGGTGCTGTTTGCCCAACAAAAACAACAAGGCTTCTCAGCGTCTCTGCCCCGACTCCTCCTCTGCGTCAATGGTGGCGCAGAATAGGGACAGAGACGCTGTCTTAAACGCCGCTGCAAAGAGTTGTTGGGTATATTCATGCTTGGGCTGGGCGAATATCTGGTCTGCAAGACCGGATTCCACAATGTTCCCTTGGCGCATAACCACCAATTCATCCGCTAAAGAACGCAGCACCCGAAGATCATGGGTGATAAAGATATACGTCAAGCCGTGTCGCTCTTGAAGCCGCTGAAGCAGCGTAATGATCTGGGCCTGAATAGTCACGTCTAATGCTGAAGTAGGCTCGTCAAGAATCAGCAACTCCGGTTTCAGGATCAAGGCTCGAGCAATCGCAATGCGCTGCCGCTGGCCACCAGAGAATTCATGCGGAAAACGGCCCATCATCTCTGGATCAAGTTCTACCTCTAACAACACCTGTTCAACTAAAGCCTTCCGCTCTTGCCAGCGGAGCTGCGGTTCATATACCTGCAAGCCTTCGCCAATGATCTGTTCCACGGTCAAACGGGGTGAAAGCGCGGAAAAGGAATCCTGAAAGACAATCTGAAGGTGGCGACGCAGAGGTCGGAGCTGGCGGCTGCTGAGATTGGAGAGCAGAATTTCCTGATCTTCACCGTTGTAATAACGAATTATCCCCTGAAATGGAGTCAATCTCAGGAGGCAAAGGGCAAGAGTGCTCTTCCCCGAACCAGATTCGCCAATAATGCCCAACGTGGTGCCTTGGCGGATAGTAAGACTAACATCATCCACTGCCTTCAGCACCGTTGTTTTGCGCCGAAAGAACCCTCCCCCCGACTTGAGTGCAAACCCACACGTTATGCCTTCCAGCTTTGCCAGCACCCTGCCTCCGACTGTCGGGATTTTTCTTTCTTGAGGAATGGCATTCAGCAGCCTGCGGGTGTAGTCTTCCTTGGGTGCGGCAAAAAGAGCTGCCGTGCTGTTCTGTTCTACAATCAAGCCCCGGTACATGATCGAAACGCTGTCTGCCACCTTCTTGACTAAAAGCAGGTCGTGCGTAATCAGGAGCACTGCCATCTTGAACTCTTGCTGCAAATCTTTGATTAAGTCCAAAATTTGCGCTTGAATAGTCACGTCTAAGGCGGTAGTCGGCTCATCAGCAATCAGCAAGTTCGGGCGGCACGCCAGGGCCATTGCAATCATCACGCGCTGCCGCTGACCACCTGAGAGTTGATGTGGATACGCAGTGAAGCGGCTCTCTGGTTCCTGAATGCCAGTACGAGCCAACAGGCTTATTGCCTCCTTGCGGGCTTCCTCCTTGGACATCTGCCGATGCAGCAGCAGCGGTTCCATGAGCTGATGACCAATGGTATAGACCGGGTTCAGGGAGGTCATCGGCTCCTGAAAGATCATGGCGATCTCGTTGCCGCGTACTGCTCGGATTTCCTTCTTGTCTAAGCGCAACAAATCGTTGCCTTGAAAGAGAATACGCCCGCCAGTACGGACTGCACTCACATCCTCCAGCAGGCGGAGGATTGACAGGGCTGCCACAGACTTACCAGAACCAGATTCACCAACCAGAGCATGGGTTTTACCTTGCTCAATGGTCAGATTGATGCCGTGCAACACCTCAGTATCGCCGCCAAGTTCCTCATCCGCACAGAAAGAAAGAGTAAGATTTTCAATTGCCAGCAGTGGTTTCATGCGAAGAACCTCTTTATTGAACAAGCAAGCTGAATCAGGGTGCATAAGGGCGTTGTGCAACGTTCCAACACTTAGAGTAATCGCATATTTTTTCTTATAAAGAAAGAAAAAAGCAGGGGTAGTTTTTCGGATCTCTTGGCAAAGCTGCTTTGAGGCGGGTGTTGTAAAAGAGCAGGAAAGAGGAAGGCGTGACAAACGGAACCATCAACCGGGAGCTGGCCGCGCTGTCGCATCTGTTTTCCAAGGCGGTTGAATGGAAATGGATTGATCACCACCCGGCCAAGATAAACCGCCTGCAAGAGGATGGCGGCAGGATGGTCTATCTGACCGCTGCGGGTGGCACTTTGGCTCCGCCTTCGCCCGCCCTGTTCTATGCCTCGCGGTTGGGAAAACGTGCCATGACTGCCTCCCGCGCTGTTTCTGCTGGGATTTTTTCAGGCTGAAATGCCGTATTGGAAACTGCAAATGCCTTTGGGAACGCTTGCCATGCCGCATTTCATGCTTTCCGAGCCTCATGTCACGCTTGAAATGCCACGTTTCACGTTTGCTTTGCCTCGCGGCAAGCGTGACATGCCACGCAGCATGTTTGCCGAAAGGCTCGGAAAGCGTGAAACGTCACAGGGAACGCTTGCTTTGTCTTTCGGCAAACATGAAACGTCGCGTTGCAAGCGTGATATGCTCCGGGGAAAGCGTTCCGCGCCGCAAGTAAAGCGTGACATGCCGCACGGAATGCTTGCTCCGTCTCGCAGGAAATTGCACCTGGCACATTGCAAGCGTACCATGCCGCACGGCAAGTTTGCAGCGAGGAGTTGTCGATTGCCTTTAAAGTTGAGTTACTTCTCGGCCTCGCTTGTGTTCCCAACCTACCCTTTGAAATGGCAAAAGAAAAAGGGTTGCCGCCTACTGGCCGCAACCCTTTGCATTTACTGGTGCCAGAACGAGAATCGAACTCGTACAGCTACGAAGAGCCGAGGGATTTTCAGTAATTCAGGCATATTTTCCGGCAAGTTCTCTTTTGTTCTTAACTCATTGATATAGTTGGAGTCGATAGCACTGCCTTTGCTCCAGCCATGCTCTTTTCTTCTGCCAAATTCCCTTGTTTTCTTGGCACGATTACACAGGAATTACACAGAGCGTTGCACAGGAAAAATATGCGTAACTGCCTTTCATAAATTGAATTCTTCTGGCTGTTCATAGCTCTTTCAGCTCATCTTCATGCGCAACGAACTTTCTGAAATGATGCACCCACCATTTCAGGCTGTGATCGTATGATTTTTCCGGTGCATTGGTTTTCAATTTTCGATGGCAATAATTCAACTGCTTCAGCCAGCGTGCTGTTTTCCGTAGCCGTTCAAAATCAACGCGGTGCTGATGATAGATCAGATAGACTTCAACGATGAATCGGGCTATCCGTCCATTTCCGTCATTAAACGGGTGGATATAGACAAATCGCTGGTAGAACTTGGCTGCAACCTTTACCGGATCAGCCGGATGCAAGATGAGTGTTGAGAGATTTTGCCGCAACATGCGCTCAATCGTTCCCGGCTCGGCCCCTGCAAATTGATTTGTTGACGGGCCGAAGAACACTTCACCTTTGTTTGGATCAGTTGCCTTTCGATACTCGCCAGCATTGCTCAGAATGCCGCCAAAAAGCTGTTTATGGAGTTCCGCCGGAATTTCCTGAAAGAATGCCTTAACAGCTTGCTGCGGCAATTTCTTCAGTGCTTCGGCGAACTCTTCCGCAGGCAGTTGGCTGTTGCAGAAGTCTTTGATCCGTTCTATTGCCGCCTCAAGAGAAATGGGAGGGGTGACAGAAAAATCCTGCATAAGTTCTGCAAGGTATTTCCTGTCGTGTGAATCAAAAGAGTGGGGCAAAGCAATCAGAAGAATTTTTGCAGGAAGCGTCTTGCGTTTTCATCCGCTTTTTTGCGACGCTCCAGATAATCTGCATAAGAAGGATATGACGCATAGTTTTCCGCCTCTTCTTCGGTCATGTCCATTGTGAATGAATACCAAGAATTGGTTTTCAGAACGAAATATTCCCCTTCATTCCATTTCTTGCCTTGGAAATTTCTTGCAAAGGAAAGTCTGGAATAGTAATCATAGATAACCTGATCAGGAATGACCTGATCGGGCGGCGTGTCTGTCCACGGTGTTTCTTTATGTGTCATTGCGCTCAAAGCAACAGCGGACTGGTTCACATAAGGATCGAGGAAGAATTTCAGCATCTCCGCATCTTCACCTTGTATCTGCTGCTCTGATGGAGTTGCAGGCGCAGGAATGGTCTGCTTGCTGAAATCCCTATAGGCAAGATAAATAGACCTGTTCACCGGGCCATATTCCCACCGTTCAAATGCAGCATCAATGCACGGCCTGCCTGCAACAAGTGCCCATGCCTTTGCGTAATAGGCAAGTTTCTGCAATTTCATCGGAGTGATGTTCTTATCAGGGTAAGAAATCAAGATGAATTCGGCGAGTGCAGCGGCGTTGATTTGGCACATGATGGCAGATTGTATCGAGCAAGAGTTTGAAAGGGAAATACACAGCCCGACAGGCTCTGGAAAAACAGGAATACAGCTCAGTGTATTGTATCCTGCTGTAGATAGGTTGTCAATTCTTCTGAAAGGATATGCCGCAGCCGCTGTTTTTATCCTCTCTGTTGCAGTGCTGCTGTCACCATGTTGTTCGGCCCGCCTTCGCCCGCCTTGTTCTATGCCTCGCGGTCGGGAAAACGTGCCATGACTGCCTCCTGTGCTGTTTTTTCTGAATTTATCTCAAGTTGAAATGCCGTGTTTGCAACTGCAAACGCCTTTAGGAACGCTTGCTATACCGCATTTCATGCTTTCCGAGCCTCATGTCACGCTTGAAATGCCACGTTGCACGTTTGCTTTGCCTCGCGGCAAGCGTGACATACCGCGCAGCATGTTTGCCGAGCCTCACAGAAAGCGTGAAACGTCACGCGGAACGCTTGCTTTGCCTCGCGGCAAGCATGAAACGTGGCATTTCAAGCGTGCCATACGCCGGGGAAAGCGTTCCGCGCCGCAAGTGAAGCGTGACATGCCTCAAGGAATGCTTGCTCCGTCTCTCAGAAAATTGCACCTGGCACATTGCAAGCGTGCCATGCCGCACGGCAAGTTTACAGCGAGGGGTTGGTGATTGCCTTTAAAGTTGAGTTACTTCTCGGCCTCTCTTGTGTTCCCAACCTACCCTTTGAAAAGGCAAAAGAAAAAGGGTTGCCGCCTGTTGGCCGCAACCCTTTGCATTTACTGGTGCCCAGAACGAGAATCGAACTCGTACAGCTACGAAGAGCCGAGGGATTTTAAGTCCCTTGCGTCTACCTGTTCCGCCATCCGGGCTTAAGGCACATCGCAGCAAAGATTACTTCTTGTGCACGCATTTGTCAAGAGACCTCCTGCTGCTGTTGCCTGCTTAGATCAGAAACTCAATCTTGTTGTCGCCAGGCTTCATCTCTGGGCAAAGGCGAATTTCAATCGTTGCCTGATGCCTGTTTTCCAGATCATTGATATCTAGCCGCTTCTTATTGAGCAGATATTGTCCAACCTCTAAGGGAAGACTCGCTTCTACCCGGTTAACCTTTTTCCGACTCACCCCGGTTTGGATGCGCCGCAAGTAATAAAGAGCTAAGGTTTCCACAGAACGGATCACCCCACGCCCAGCGCAGTATTCGCAGATATGGTAACTGCCTTTCTCAATCGGGGCACCCATCTTTTGCCGGGAAATCTGCATCAGGCCAAAGCGGGAAATGCGGCTGATATCCACCTTGGCCTTGTCCCGCTTCATCGCATTCTTGACCCGACGCTCCACCTCTTTGATATGGGAGCTGTTGCGCATGTCGATAAAATCGACCACGATCAGACCACCAAGATCACGCAAGCGTAGCTGGCGGGACAGCTCCTCTGCTGCCTCCACATTGGCGAGGAAGATGGATTGATCGAAGTCGCCTTTCTGGGAAGTGCGGCCAGAGTTTACGTCAATCGCTACGAGAGCCTCAGTGGGATTGATTACAATGGAACCACCTGACGGTAGCTGCACCTGCGGCTGGTAAATGGATTCGATCTGTTCTTCAATACTGTGCTGATTGAAGATTGGCTTTGCACCTCGGTGCAGCTTAACCTGCACTTTTCGCTGCTGCTCTGGTAGGCTGACAACAAAGCGCGTTGCTTGTTCATAAGCCTCCTCGGTATCGACGATAATCTCCTTGATCTCTGGCGTGAAATGATCGCGCAAGAAGCGGACAACCGTGTCCTGGTCTTCGTAAACTAAGGCAGGCGCAGATAGGGTCTGACCACGCTGTCTGATCTCGCTCCACAGCTTGAGGAGATGGGCAAGGTCTTCTTCCAAGGCTACTTGCGTGATCTCGGCACTGGCGGTACGGATAATGTAACCGATACCTTCTGGTAAACTCAGGCCAGACATCATCTGCCGCAGCTCACCTCGCCGCTCCTCACCGGAAATCTTGCGGGAAATACCAGTGCTATCGCTGCCCGGCATGAGGACAAGGCAGCGGCCAGGCAGCGAGAGGAAGGTGGTCATGTTAGCCCCCTTGTTGCCAGTCACTTCTTTAACCACTTGCACCAGCACTTCCTGACCTCGACTAACCACATCTTCAATCTTGAGCTTCCGCCACTGTTGCTGGCGAATCAAAGCGCGGCTTTGCTCGCTGATATCTTCCTTGTAGTATTCTGGATGGATATCGCTGAAGGGCAGAAAGCCGTTACGCCCGGTACCGATCTCGACAAAGGCGGCTTGGAGATTAGCCTCAATCGAGATAATCCGGCCTTTGTAGATATTGTTTTTAGTCCGCTCATGCACCGCAGTGGTGACATGAAAAGCCTCTAACCGCCCGTTCTCGACAATGGCAATCCGGCATTCTTCTGGTTCTTCAGCGTTAATCAGCAGTTTGGCCGCAACTTTTATGCTGCTCTCCCTGCTGTCTGACTCCTGCGGCTCTTCCTCCTGCACCTCGTCGGCATCTTCCTCGTCTGCTCTGCTTTTTTGACTGCGCTTGCGGTCAGGCCGCTTTTTCCGCTGCCCTTGTTCAACACTCACCTCTTCTGGTGCAGGCTGGATGATCTCTGCGCCAGCAGGTGGATTCTCTGCTGTCTCTGGCTGCGGTGCTTCTCCTGTTCTGTTTTTTTTGCCGCCGCGTCGGCGAGGCCGCTTCTTTTTAACAGGCAGCTCGTTACCAGCCTCCTGCGTAGATGGCGCAGATTCTACTGCCATCATTTCTCCTGCTGCTGGCCCTGACTCAGCAACGAGTTCCAATACCTCTTCTTCTGCCTGCGGAAAAGACTGCGCCTTGTCCTGGGGAACAGCGACCGCAGTCGGTGCTGTTTCTTCGGTAGGCGCGGGCACGGCTTCAGCCTCTATCTTCTTTTTCCTTGGTGCTCTCTTGCGAGGCACCTTCTTCTCTGGCGGCGTTTCCTCCTTCGCCTCCTCCTGGTCAGCCGCGCTTTTCCACCACGCTCCAGTGCCTACTTTGCGCACCTTTTTTTCCTGCTGTTCTTCTTCGGAGGGCTTCTCCGCTTCATCGGTCATAATTCAGCATCCTAAATGAAAAAGTAACTATGCGAGCAGCTACTCAGGCCAACTGCGCCTCAATCTGATAATAGAGCCTGCCGTTGTGCATCCGCTTGTGGAGCAGACCATCCCGGACCAGCGCGTCTAGTAACTGCTCAATCCTGTCCGCGCCTCCCACATGGAAGACGCGGTTTATGTCGGCAGCCGTGCAAGGCCGCCGTTTCAGCATTTCCACAATCTCATCCCGCAAAGCCTGCTGATCAGCAGGGCGGTCGAGATTAAAAAAACTTTTCTGCCCTTTGGCACGACTCTCCTCCTGCACCGCACCACCAGAGAGCAGATCAACAGGCCGGTGCGGATCGTGGCGCAGAAACTCTGCGGCAATGACCTCCATTCTCGCTCCTGCCACAGGCTGGGCAAACGACTCCAACGGCGGACGAATCACAGTATTAAGCTGAATGCGGTCAAGCCGCATCCGTGCTGCTGCGGTGCAAAGGGCCGCCACTTCCTCATCAGTGTCGTTGATGCCCTGCACCAAGAGGATCTCCAGCCAGAGCTGACCCCTGAAATCCTGCGAAAAAAAAGCCAGCCCTTCTATGATCGCTTCCAGATCAAGGCATTTGGCTGGGCGGTCGATCTTCCTGAATCCAGCAACCAGAGCTGAGTCCAGCGAAGGAATAACCACGTCAGCCAAGGCCAGCTCTTTGCGCACCTGCGCGTCCCAGAGCAGGGTACCGTTGGTTAATACTGCCACAGGTTTCTTTGCCGTCCTCTTGAGATGGGCAATGATTTCGCCCAAAGCGAGATGCAGGGTCGGCTCACCGCTGGCCGTGACAGTAACGAAATCTACTTCCTCAGCCCGTTCCTGTTGCCGGAAAAAGGTATCAATTTCTGAGAGGATGGCCGAAGTAGGGGCGTACTCGGCCCGTTCGCAGGTTAGGCAGGTAGTTGCCCCGACCTCGCAGTAGATGCAGTTCAGGGAGCAAATTTTTTCCCGGAAGAGATCAATGCCCAGCGAGCATCCGAGCCGCCGGGAGTTGACCGGGCCGAAGATGTAGTTCATAGGAACACTGGGAAGATGCGGAAGCTGCTGCCGCTGAAGGAGCACCACCTTAGCAAGGGTGAGTTTGAAGGTCAAAAATCTGGCTACGCAATACCTCGCTGTATAAAAGAAAATCCTGCTTTGCGCAAGGGTAAACTGCGCCTGCATCTGCGCCTTTTCCCTTGACACAAGGGGGCCGGAAGCGTAAGTTTGAGGCTGAATCAGCCTAACTGTAAGCTGTTCCTTTCCCTTACCATCTCACAGGAGCGCGTCAAGGTGCATTCCCTCAGACATCTATTTCCTGCCGCAATTTTTTTCTGCTGCCTCGCCTCTGCCCTGCATGCACAGGCAGAATCTGTCAAGGCCCTGCAATGGGAGATCAATGCCGACAAGCTGACCCGGCTGGAAAATCCAGCCAGGATTGCTGCTGAAGGCCATGTTGAATTAACCAAGATCGAGAAAACAACCGGGCCAAAAACGGACAAAAAGAAGACGAATTGGAATGATCTGCTGGGCGAGGATACCTCATCAGCAGCTGCCAAGCCAGCAGTTGATGAGGTGACTGACGCGCCAGTCAGCGAACCAACGGCAGATCAAGATACCTTAGCCCACTCCAAGACCGTGCCGGTCATCAGTGAGAACGCTCCTACCCCGGAGATTATCACGGTCTCCAAGGTTATGAGCACGATTAAGGCAGACCGAATGCTCTATGACCTTGACGCAGGCACAGTGCAGATGGACGGCAAAGTGTTCATCGAAATTGGCCCTGATCAACTTACGGCTGATAGTGGTTCAGTCAACCTCAAGCAAGAAACCGGCTCCTTTGAGAATGCGGCTATTGTCCGGCAGTACAAAGATATGCACTTTGAAGGCCGGAAGATCGAGAAGACCGGCGAGCTTACCTACCATATTGAGGATGGCTGGATCATCACCTGCAAGCTGAAGGACGACGAAGTGCCACCGTGGAGCTTTAAAGCCGCTGAAGCAGACATCACTGACGGTGGTTATGCCTATCTCAAGCACGCGACCTTCCGTATCAAGGATGTACCTATCCTTTATACTCCTATCATGATTCTACCTGCTAAAAGCACCCGACAAACAGGCTTTCTTTTCCCGCTTGTCTCCATGTCGGATCGAAACGGCTTTGGCACGGAACTACCTTTCTTCGTTAATCTCTCACCCAATAGCGATATTACCCTCTATCCGCACTACATCGCCAACCGGGGCTTGATGGCTGGGGCAGAAGGCCGCTATGTGTTGGATCAGGGAGACAAAGGCACAGTTATGGCGAGCTTTCTCTCCGATGATTTAGAGGCTGAAGGCCGCTATACATACACTGAGCAGGAACGCTACTGGCTTCAGGGCAAGGCTGATCAGCAGTTTGGCGAGTGGACCACCCGGCTGGACTTTGATCTGCTCTCTGACCGCGACTATCTCACGGAATTTGATTTTGGTCGTACCGGCTTGACCGCAAGCGACCGCTATTATTTGGAGCAATTTGGTCGTGGTCTCCAAGATAGAACCGTGGATCAGCGCACTAATACCTTGCGCACCCTGCGTTCTTGGGGAAATGGCATGTCTCTGCAAGCCAATTTAATGGGTATCGACGATCTCAGGGAAGAGGAAAAGGGATCCACCTCCCTTTGGAAGCTGCCTGAAGTCAAACACAATGGCCGCTTGCCCCTGTATGACGAGGTTAAGACGGATTTATCCTGGAACACAGACTATGTGCATTATTGGCGCGAGGAAGGCGTAGGTGCGCAGCGGATAGACCTCTATCCAAAAGTAACGACTGCCGTACCATTGCTGGATCAGCGACTCAATACGTCGGTTGGCGTTGGTGTGCGGGACACGATGTATGCTATTGACGGCAATGGCAATGAGAACTGGGAGAACAGCGACACTGAGAACCGGCTTTTAGGCACTATTGAGTCAGAAGTCTCCAGTCTCATGCGCAAAGATTTTGGTGAGCCAGAGGATGGCAGCTGGAGCCATGTCTTCCGACCCTTTCTCAAGCACACGTACGTCACTGAGGCAGACCAAGAACTGCCTGTTTTTGACAGCGTGGACAGCTTTGACGACCAAAACAAAATCACCTACGGGGTGAACAACTTCTTCCTCATTTCTGGGCTGAAGCGGAATAACGAGGCGTTTGAGCGGGATTATGGCTACATCAAACTCCAGCAAGGTTATGACCTGCGCAGCCAGGCAGAAGATGAGCCTTTTCTACCTGTAGAGCTGCGCACTGCCTGGTATCCTGTGCAAAATATGACGCTCAAGTATGAGACCGACCTCAGCGTCTATGACGATGGCTTTCTCCGGCATTTTGCCGAAGGCGATTACCTGAACAAGCGAGGCGACCTGTTCTCCTTGGATTATCTGTTCTACAAAAATCTGGTTGGTGGCGAAGACACCAATTCAGTGCGGGCTTCTACGTTATTTCATTTGATGTACGATTTCTCCGCAGGCTATTCGTTGGAGAAATCTTTGGAGAACTCCCTCACGGTTTCCGAGAAATTCCGCTTGATCTATCATCCTGCCTGCTGGGCAGTGGAGTTGGCCGCAGAAACCACGCCGGATAACGAGCAAATCACGATTATGTTTCAGCTCGCGAACATTGGCGCACCCTTTGGCTTAGACTTGCTGGGACGATAAATGAAGAGCTGCATTGATGTGTTCAATGGTGATGCTGATGGCATCTGTGCCTTGCACCAACTCAGGCTTGCACAGCCGCAGCCAGCCGCTCGTTTGGTCAGCGGGGTAAAGCGGGACATCGAGTTACTCCAGCAAATCGAGGAGGTCAGCGACAGTAGCATCACGGTGCTGGATATTTCTTTGGACAAGAACCGGGCCAGCCTGAGCAAAATTCTGGCCAAGGGCAATCAAGTCTTTTACGCTGATCATCACTATGCTGGCGAGGTGCCAGTCTCTGAGCAGTTGACCGTGCATATCGATCCAGAACCGCTGCTCTGCACCTCGTTGATCATTAACTGGCTTTTGGAAGACCGCTACGCGCTGTGGGCCGTGGTTGGGGCCTTTGGCGACAACCTCGATGAAGCAGCCAAGCTGCTTGCGCAGAAGCTGGAAGTCAGCGAAGAAGAGCTGGCCCAGCTGCGGGAAGTCGGCATCCTCCTCAACTACAATGGCTACGGCGCAGCCATCGAGGATCTGTTCTTTCATCCAGCTGAGTTATACCGTCACGTTCAGCCCTATGCTAGTCCCCTGGTTTTTCATGCCGAGGCCCAGGTTTTGCGCACCTTACGGGAAGGGTATCGCGATGATATGGACAAGGCCCTGGCCACCAAACCACTTTATGAAGACGCAACAGGCCGGGTGTTCCAGCTGCCAGCCGCTGCGTGGGCGCGACGAGTCTCTGGGGTCTGCGCTAATGCCTTTGCCAACCAGCGGCCAGACCAGGCCCATGCCCTGCTCACCGAAAACAGCGACGGTTCACTGCTGGTTAGCGTCCGTGCGCCCTTGCGCAACCGCAATGGGGCTGATTTGCTCTGCCGCCAATTCCCCACGGGCGGCGGTCGCGCCGCTGCCGCAGGGATTAACGTCCTGCCTGCGGAGCAATTAGACAGTTTTATCCAGGCCTTTATCCAGCAATTTGGGCCGCAATCTGCTTCCTAATCACTTCTACCCTTTTGGCGTTTCTTTATGCACCTTGCTTGCTTGTCACGTTCCTTTTTCTTGGCCGCGCTTCTTTTCTCCTTGTCTGCGGCCAATCTGGTTGCCGGGCAATCTCAAGGTCCCAAGGCCGCTGATCTGGTGCAGGATGGCCAGCTCATCAACCTGCAGGAGCCCAAATACAAGGCCTTGTTCCAGGAACTGGAGCAGCAGCACCATTTCCGGCCAGAAGAGCTGCGGCAAATCTTTCACGGCCAGAAAATCTCCAAAAAGGTGCTGGAGCTGATGGATCGGCCCTGGGAAGCCAAGCCTTATTACAAATACTTTCCCCTGTTTCTTACCCCACAAAACATCCAAACCGGCAAAGAAAAGCTCTGGCAGTATCGGGAAGTGCTGGATCGGGTGGAACAACAGTTTGGCGTGGATCGGGAATTCATTGTGGCCATCTGGGGAGTCGAGACCCGCTACGGTACCAACCAGGGCGATTTCAAAGTACTCCCGACCCTGAACACCCTGTTTGATGCCTATCCCAAGCGGTCGGATTTTTTCCGCGAACAACTCGTGCATTTCCTCCTGCTGTGCAAGGAGAACGGCATTGATCCGCAGACCATCAAGGGTTCCTATGCTGGGGCTTTTGGTCAAACCCAGTTTATCCCCTCATCGTTCCGCGCCTTTGCCGTGAGCTTTGATGGCAATCAGCAAAAAGATGTTTGGAATTCGGTGCCAGACGTGCTGGCCTCGATTGCCAACTACATCAAAAAGCATGGCTGGGTGTTAAACGCGCCCGTCTATGCTGAACTGGGCAGCAAACTCCAAAATGGGCGGCTGACAGAGGCGATGGACAAGGGTTGGAAAAAAGGCCGGGTGCCTTGGCAGCTTGTCAGGGAGATGCAGCAGGCCAATTTGCCGCCTTCACCCGGTAATCGGCCCCTATCTATCGTTGGCTTGGAACTTGATCCGCAGCAATCGCCCCAGGCTTTCCGCTATATCGCGGGTTATCCCAATTTCCAGGCGATTACGGAGTGGAATCACTCGAATCGCTACGCTATGGCTGTGGTTGAGCTGGCCGAAAAGTTGGCCAAACCGTAATCATTGCAGGGTTAGCTCTATAATTTCGTTCTGGGTGCCGATTCGTAAGGGCGGCCCCCAGCACGCAGTGCCCTGGCTAACGAAAAGCAGGGTGTTTTGCTCCTGATAAAAGCCTTTCAGGTAGGGTTGCTTGAGGTGCACCAGATAACTGAAGGGCCAAATTTGCCCGCCGTGGGTGTGGCCTGAGATCATCAGGTCAACGCCATAGGGTGCCACTTCCTTGATCGCCAGTGGTTGGTGCGCCAGCAGGATAATCTTCTTGTTCACCAGCCCGCCAAGGGCCTTGGCATAGTCTGGGGCCTCTTTTTTGCCGAATCTACCTGCCCGATGATCGTTGACTCCCGCGATCACCAGCGTTTCTGTTCCCCGTTGCAGCTCGATCCGTTCGTTGCGCAAGATGCGCACGCCCTGTTTCTCAATTTCCGGCAACCAGTCCTCGATGCCACTGTAATATTCATGATTGCCGGTGACAAAAAACACGCCTTCTTTGGCTTTGAGCTGGCGTAACGGCGCAAGTCCATCAGGCAAAAGTTTGCTTTTATTGTCCACCAGGTCGCCAGTAATGGCGACAAGATCCGGTTGCAGCAGGTTAACCTGCTGCACGATCTTGGCCAGTTTGTGAACAGAGGTTAGCTCGCCCATATGGATGTCGGAAATCTGGACAATCTTAAAGCCCTGGAAGGCCGCAGGCAGATTGGCCAGTTTGACCGGAAAGCGTTGCACCACCGGCTGCTTGGCAGCCTGCTTAATCCCAACACCAGCTAACCCGCCAACTAGCAGTACGGAGAACAGGGCGAACGCACGGGCCTGCCGCTGCTTTTGCGCTGGATTGACCCGCTTGCGTTGGCCTGGCAACAGGCAGCGCAGGAGGAAGCAGAGGATTTTCAGGCAGTCGGTAAAGAGAAAAAGGAAGAAGAACAGGGTGATTAGCCCCAACCAAAGATAAGCCAGCCAGAGCAGAGGAAATATCTGGCTAAAGGCCAACTCTCGCGCCAGAAACTTAGCCAGCCAGGGCAGAAAAAACAGGACGATAATCAGGCCAGTGCCGATTTTTTTCTGCTTACCAAGCAGACCAGGGTCTTTGACTAGCCGTTTCCAGAGGTAAAAGTGCATGAAGGCCAGAATGAGCAGAAGCATAACGAAGAAGCGGAGAACATACAGGTTCGTTAACATGAGTCATCCCTGGTTTGCAGCCAGTGGCGGCTGTTATGGCTTGAATAGAACGTGGTAGTGCAGGTGTGTACCTTGATTGTACAGTTTGCGCCGCTGCTTTTCAACGAGCGCAGCCTGCTAACAACTCTTGTTGGCCAAGCAACAAAAGGTTCTGGTTAAACAAGAGAAGGTGTTTGCCAAGCAGAAGAAGGTTGTTGCTCGGTAAGAGAAGGTTCTGGCTCGACAACAAAGAGTTGTTGCTCGGCAACAAAATGTTCTGGCAGAACAGAAGAAGGTTGTTGCTTGGCCACAAAGAGTTGTTGCCGAGCAACAAAAGGTTCCTGCCAAGCTACACAAGGTTGTTGTTAAGCCAGAACCTTCTTTTGTCGATCCACAAAGAGTTATAGCTCGGCAGCAAACTTGTGTAGCTTGACAAGAACCTTGTGATATTTCGCCTCAGACCATTCTTTCTTCAGACCAATCGTTATGGGCAAACTCCGCATGATCTGGCTTGACTGGTTTAACCTCGCGCATTCGTTGTTTGAGCCATTGCAGTACCTTATCAAGCTCTGCGGCGAACTCCTGCATGGCGCGGCCTCGGTGACTGACCTGGCTTTTTTCCGCCATACTGACTTCCGCAAAGGTCTTGCCGAATTCTGGGTAATAAAACACGGGATCGTAGCCGAAACCAGCTTCTCCTTGTCGCTCGGCAGTGATTTGCCCTTCGCAGCGACCTTCCCAGGTTAACGCCGGACCGTGTGGCACAGCCAGCGACAGGACGCAGACGAAGCGGGCAGCGCGCTTGGTTTGGCCCTGCATCTCGTGCAGGAGCTTGGTACAGTTGTCCCAGTCTGTGGCCTTCTCGCCGCTATAGCGGGCAGAATATACGCCTGGGGCACCATCGAGTGCATCGACAACTAAACCAGAGTCATCGGCTAACGCAGGCAGGCCAAGGATCTTGGCATAATGTAAAGCCTTCTTGTAAGCGTTCTCCTCAAAGGTCGCACCGTCCTCTATCGCCTCTGGCATGGGGCCAAAGTCCTTCAGACAGCGGATTTCCACGGGAAAATCCTTGACCAAGGCTTGCAATTCCTTCACTTTATTCTGATTACCGGTGGCAAGGACGATGATATTGTCCATAATCTGTTTCCTCTGGATGAATTTTTCGCTCTCCTGCTGGGCTGTTGAAAGCATGGGAAAACAGCCTGCTGCTTACTCTTCGGCCAGCGACTGACCGCCCCATCATACCTGATGCGCATTGACTTTGCATCGGGTTCAGGTAAAATTTCCCGGCTGCGCGGCGTATCTGCCGACCTTGCTCACCTTCACGCCAGGAGCTAGCCGATGAAGAAAGTCTTGTTCCTTGTCCTGCTGCTGGCCGGAGTCGCTGGCGCAGCCTTGTATTACGTGCAACAGGCAGTTGCCCCGCTTGCTGGCAGCGACTACTACGCTGATTACCTACCCACAGATGCCTTGGCCACCGTCACACTGCTGGATATGCAAGGCCTTGCCAAGGTCTTCCCGGAATCTGCCTTGGCCAAGTTCTTCGCCAAGCCAACCATGCGGGCCATCTTGACTGAGCAGCAGGCAACTGAGGAGACTCTGCACCAATACGACGAGTTGTATGACAGTGCCAGCCAGTTACTGGACAATCCTGTCGTTCAGCAGCTTTTCGGCGATGATCTGACCTTGGCCCTGCTCGCCCCTGATCCTGCCCGCCTTAAAACCCACCCGGCAGAAGAACAGAAAAAGATACTGCTCGCCTTTGGCTCTTCCGCAGCAGCCGAATCAGCGCAAAGCCTGGCCCGTTTGACCTTGCGCGACAGCTTTAGCAAGGAGACTATCAATGGCCTTGAGCTGACCCGCATTCAACTCGACAACAACGAAGTGCTCTACAGCTCTGCCAAAGACGGGGTGATCCTGCTTGCCTTTAACCCAGAGACGATTGCCATCGCCCTCAAGCAGAAAGCAACGGGTCACAGCTTGCGGAATACCCCTGCCTTTGTCGCGGCGAAAAAGTTCTGGGCAGAAGCGAGCCAAGACCACTGCTTTGTACAATTCTACGCCAACCCGGAAAAGGTCAGCAGCTTGGTTGCTGCTGTTGGCAAGCCAGAGCTGAAGAAGGCCGCCGCGTATTTGCAGGGATTCAAGAGCATCAGCAGCGTAACCATCGTCCATCAAGGCGATGTGCAGGTGAAAAGTAGGGTTGATTATGATCTTGCCAAGCTGCCTGAGTCGGTGCGCCAGCAGTATCAGCCCTTGCCGGAAAAGAACAATCTGAGCCTCCATCTGTTGACCGACAAGACCCTGCTGTATAGCTGGTTTTCTGGCCTAAATGACCAGCTCTTTGCCGCTGTTGAGCCAGCTCAATATCAGGCTATGGACGCAGCCGTGCAGCAACAGCTGGGTCTATCGCTGCAAGGTCTCTTTGCAGCTCTTGGGCCGCAGGTTGGCATGACGGTCAGCGAGGTGGTGAGCACTGGTCTCTTCCCGCTGCCCAAGTTGGTGCTCTTTGCCCAAGTTCAGCAGCGAGAAACAGCCGTTAAGCTCGTAGAGACACTGCGGCAAAAGATGGCCGAGCAAAATATGGCCAAGGAACGAGTCATTGAAGTTAACGGCCACCCGATTTATTACTGGAGTCTGCTGCCCTCGGATGTTGCTCATCCTGCCCTGGCCCTGACCGACAAGATGCTCTACCTGGCCAACGGCGAAGCAGCCCTGAAAACCCTGCTGGCCGAGGAAGGCAAAGGACTGTCGCAGGCTATGCGCGAGCTGTTGGGTCCAAAGCTGACTGCTCAGTTCAGTGCAGCCAATGCTTCTGCCTTTACTTTACGGCCTGCCCTGCTGTCCACCGAGGCACAAAAAATGACGAGCTGGGCAGCCGCAGCCTTCTCAGCTTCAGCCCGTGTTTCTGCGGAACGGCTGCGGGAAGAAATTTTTCGCCTGCTGCAATCGCTGGACTTTGTTATAGGCTCTGCGCAGGCTCAGGAAGATCATGCAAATTCAGTTCTAGTTTTCAGAAGAAAAGCAGTATAATGAAAGAATAGAGACAGGACTTCTTAGCCTGCCTCGTGTTTTGCGGAGCAAGAAAGTAAGAATATTTCTCAGCAAAGCTGGTGCTGCTGCTTGACAGGATACCTCGCTACCCGATATTTAATAAAGCGGAGGAACCTGAAAACACACCGTCGCACTCATGATCATGACAGCATCCAAACATCGTTACCATTCTCTCTTCCTGCACGTGTTGACGGCCTGTTTTCTGATCGCCGCCTCTCTCCAGCCAGTGGCCGCAGTGCCTGTTTTGGGCAACGGTGGGAAAAAGCGTCCGCAAGCAGCAGCTGTCCAAAAACAGCGGGCAGCGGCTCCTAAAGTAACCAGCAAGGCTGCCAAGAAACACGTGGCCGTTAAGCGGCAGGTCGCCAAAAAGGGTAAAGTCAGGCGAATCTGTAAATCCACCTTGACCAGGCAGCTACGCAAAGAAGCAGAGCCGTTGACTGCCGCTCGCAAGTTTAGGGAGAGCATTCGAGCCGCCATCAGCCGGGCAGAGGCCCGATTTGCCGCACCTGTCGAGGATTATGGCCTGCGCATCACCTCCAAGAGCGTGATGATTTTAGATGCCCGAACAGGTGAACCGATTTTCGACAAGGCCGCAGATAATCCCCGCCAGCCCGCCTCGACGATTAAGGTACTAACCGGCTTGATCGCTCTCAAACGACTGGAGGAGAACGAGAAAGTCGGAGTTAGCTCCCATGCCGAAGCCATGCCGCGCTCCAAAATTTATCTGAACTCTGGCCAGCATTACAAAGCGGACGACCTGATCAACGCTGTACTGCTAGAATCGGCCAATGATGCCAGTGTTGCTTTGGCAGAGAAAATCGCAGGCAGCGAGCCTGCCTTTGCAAATCTGATGACTTTGCACGCCCGACTTTGGGGCGCAGAGAATACAATCTGTCGCACAGCCTCTGGTCTCACTGCTGAAGGACAACAGACCACTGCGCGTGACCTGGCCCAGATATTCCGGCACGCCATGCAGGATCGCGACTTTGCCGAGCGGATGCGGCTGACGAAAATCGTCACCTCCGATGGCAAATTACTGAAGAATCATAACAAGGCACTCTGGCAAATCGACGGAGCAATGGGTGGCAAAACCGGTTACACCAGTAGTGCCCGCCAGACCTATGTTGGCCAGTTCCGGCGAGGGGATGATATCCTGGTAGTCGCCATTATGGGCAGCTCTACCATGTGGAGTGACATCCGGCGACTGGTTGACTACGGCTTTCAGAAAAAGGAACAGCTCCGGCTGGCGCAGTTAGGCAAAAGCGGCGGCGCAGAGGTGCAGTAGCAGGCGGGATGTTGCGAGCACGGGAACCAGGTGCTCCCTGTCATCACAGAAACCTTATTTGCCACCCATCTTTCTCGCTTCAAGCGGGAAATAATTTGACAGCCCTGCTGCCTGTGAGTACAATTAAAAATTTTAAATCAACGCGGCGGCCTCGGCCCGCTGCATATTTTGCGCTGCTGCTATTACGCGATGAACATCTTACCCCTACAGCGCGATTTCTACTAGACCGTCGGGGATAGCGGCAGGCTCAATCAAACCCAGCATCAGGAAGCGAGATCATGAGCAAAAGAACATTTCAGCCCAGTAATATCAAACGTGCCCGTACCCACGGATTCCGTGCCCGAATGAGAACTCGATCCGGCCAGGAAGTAATTAGAAGACGGCGGGCTAAGGGACGGAGAAGACTCTCCGCCTGAGCCGCATGAAGCAGTTCACTCTCCCTAAATCCTGTTTGCTCAGGAAAACCGGAGAATATAATTTGGTTTATCGGAACGGTACGCGGCTGCGCGGGAGAGGTTTCACCTTGGTCTGCCTCGGCAGCAGCCAGCCGAGCAGCCGTCTCGGTATTAGTATCCAAGCCAAAACAGGTAGCGCAGTGCGCCGCAACCGGATCAAGCGGATCATCCGCGAAACCTTTCGCCTGCACCGAGAAATTTTTCCCGCTTCTCACGATATAGTCTTCGCGGTGCGGCCAGAATTCTCAATCCACGGCATGAACGATGTCCGGGCAGCGGTTGCGGTTTTGACCGGCCTGCCAGAGCAGCACGATGAACAGGTCTGAGCCGGGCCGCCGCAGCATAGCCGTAGAGTTCTGCCTGCTGCTGGTGCAGAGCTATCAGCTCTGCATTTCTCCGTTGTTTCCGCCCTGCTGCCGCTACGTTCCCACCTGCTCAGAATACGCAGCTCAAGCCGTGGTTCGCCACGGCGCGACGCGGGGCAGCCTGCTGGCCTTGCGACGTATCCTGCGCTGTCATCCCTTCGCCGCAGGCGGCTATGATCCGGTTGAATAACGCCGCTAAACTGCCGCTGTTCCGCAGGACTTTTCCTTTTCAACCGACACAATACAACAAATGGACACCTATCGGGCCTTGCTGGCCATCATTATTTCTATGCTTATCCTGCTGGGTTGGCAGTATGTATTCCCTCCGCCCAAGCCGGTTATGCCACCTGTTGCAGGACAGCAGCAGACCACCACTGTCCCAGCGCAGACGCAGGAGCAAACAGCGGCCCAGCCCGCAACTGCTCAAGTGCCTGTCAATGCTGCTGCCCGCGAAATCAGCGTAGAGACCCCAATCTACAAGGCGGTTTTCTTTGAGCAAGGCGGCGGTCTGAAGAGCTTCATCCTGAAAAACTATCGGCAAGCGCGAGACAAGAACTCACCGCCGGTTGAGTTGATCACCGTCAGCAATCCAGCGGAACTGCCGATGACTTTCAGCCTTGATGGCGGCGCGGCCAAGGAACTGCCCCTTTTCAAGGCGGAAAAAACAGCGGTCAGTGCCATGCAGGGCGACAGCAGCCTGCTCCTGCGGGCCGAGCTGGCTGAAGGCTTGTGCATTGAACGCAAGTTGGTCTTTCATGCAGACAATTATCTGATCGGTAGCGTCGTTACAGTGACGAATAGCAGTGCTGCTCCGGCCCAAGTGCTTCCTGCCCTTTCGATGACCAATGGGCCATTAAAATCCGGCGGGGCCAGCAACGACCTTTTCAGCGGGCCAACGGTGTATGTCAACCACCAGCTGCATGAAATCGCGGCCAAAGAGCTGGGCAGCGGCCCATTGGTCTTTCAGGGCGCAGTGAGCTGGGCCGGGCACATGGATAGCTATTTCATGCTCACCCTGTTACCGGAGAAAAGCGGCAATGGCAGCATCACCATTAGCGCGTCTGGCGAGAAAAATATTCGCACCGTGCTCACCGAAGGGCAGCGCGAGCTGGCTCCAGGTGCGTCTGCTGTCTTTGCGCATGAGGGGTATTTTGGCCCGAAGAAGCTCTCCTATCTGAAAGAGGTTGGCTACGAGCTGGAAGAGACGATCAATTTCGGCTGGCTTGGTCCACTGGCGAAACCCATGCTCTGGTTGCTCAATTTTTTCCACGGCATCTTTGGCAATTACGGCATCGCCATCATTCTGCTCACCTGCGCGGTCAAAGGAGCCTTCTGGCCAGTGACGCACAAGGGCATGAAGTCGATGAAGAACATGCAGAAGATTCAGCCCAAAGTCGCCAAGCTGCGGGAGAAGTTCAAGGACGACCCAGTAAAGATGAATCAGGAGATGATGGCCATGTATAAGACGTACAAGGTCAATCCGCTTGGCGGTTGCCTGCCTATGCTGATTCAGATTCCCTTTTTCTTTGCCCTCTACAAGGTGCTGATGGCGGCTATTGAGCTGCGCCACGCGCCCTTCATGCTTTGGATCAACGACCTATCTGCCCCAGACCGGCTCATGCTCGGTTTTGAGATCCCTTTGCTGCACGGCATTCCGGTACTCACCCTGTTGATGGGCGGTACCATGTATCTTCAGCAGAAAATGACCCCAACCACGGCTGATCCACAGCAGGCCAAGATGATGCAGATGATGCCAGTCGTATTCACAATCATGTTTGTCAATTTTGCCTCTGGTCTGGTACTGTACTGGTTTGTCAGCAACCTGCTTTCGATCCTTCAGCAGCAGCTCATCAACCGGCAAACTGTAGAGGCAGTCCCACATTGAGGAGTTCATCATGGCAAAAAAACACGATTTTTACGGCAGCAACGTTGCCGACGCAATTGCCAATGCCTGCAAAGAGCTGGCTACCTCGCAGGAAAATCTAGCTATCGAAGTACTGGAGACCGGCTCACCCGGTATCTTCGGTCTTTGCCGAAAACGGGCGCGCATCCGGGTAAGCTGCAAGGAGCAGGCCAAACCTGCGGAAGTTTATGCAGAGCCGAAAGCGGTAGCACCGCCTACAGAACTTGCACCGGTCAAGGAAGCGAAGAAAAAAGAACGGCCTCCTAGGGAGCGAAAAAAGCCTACCAAGCCCCAGCCGGAGAAAGTTGCGCAGCGTGAGGAGCTTGCACCTCCTGAGCCGAAAGCTGCTCCGGTAGAAGAAGGGCCGTATCTGCCACCTTCGCCAGAAGCACTGGAGTCAGTGCGGCAGGACGTGGCCACCATGTTGGAGCTGATGGGTTGCGCCTCGACGGTGACTGTGGAGTTGGAACATCAAACCGTAGCCTGCAAAATCAGCGGCGAGTATCAGGCCATCCTCACCGGGCAGGAGGGCCGCACTTTGGATAGCCTCCAATATCTGCTGCGAAAAATGACCTCCCGTCTGCTGCCTGATCGGACCAAACTTTCGCTGGAAGTAGGTGACTACCGCGAGCGGCGGATTGAGGAGCTGAAGAAGCGGGTGCTGGAGCTGGCTGCCCAGGTACGCGAGGACGGCATGACCCAGGCTATTCCCGCGCTCAATCCTTCAGAACGGCGAATCGTCCACATGTTCCTTCAGGATGACAAGGAAATCCGCAGCCGCTCGGTTGGTGACGGTCTGTTTAAAAAGGTGCTGATTTACAAGCCAGGCCGGAAAAAGCCATATCCGCGCAAAGGGCAGCAAAATGGGGGCAAGCCCTCTGAAGACTGAGGAAACCATCGCTGCTATCGCCACTGCCCCGGGCAGCGGCGGTATCGGTATCATTCGCATCAGCGGGCCACAGTCTGCTGGGATATTGGAGAGAATTTTTCTCCCCCAGCGACAGAAGCGACATCCTCTGCCCAGCCATCGGCTCTGCTACGGCAAGGTGCTCGACCGCCACGGCACGGTGCTGGATGAAGCGATGGCTGTGCTGATGCGGGCACCGTACAGTTACACCTGCGAAGATGTCGCGGAAATCCAGAGTCACGGCAGTTGGCCGGTGCTGCAAGCGATTTTGGCCGAAGTGCTGGCGGCTGGGGCGCGGCTTGCCGAGCCAGGCGAGTTCACCAAACGGGCTTTTCTGGCCGGGCGGATTGATCTGACCCGCGCTGAAGCGGTGGTAGATCTGATTGAAGCCCGCACAGCAGTCAGTGCCAAGCTAGCGGCGGAACAACTGCAAGGTGCCTTGTCTGAGCGAATCAATGCGGTGCGGGATGCGCTGGTTAGAATATTAGCGCAGGTCGAGGTGGCGATAGATTTTCCCGATGATGCGGTTGAACTTCTTGAACGCGACCAGCTCCAGGCGCAACTGCGCGAGCAGGTAGAGCAACCTCTCCAACGGCTACTGGTCTTGGCTGAACAAGGCCGGGTTTTCCGCGAGGGTATCAAGGTGGTAATCGCTGGGCGGCCCAATGTTGGCAAATCCAGTTTGCTCAATGCCCTGCTGCGCGAGGAACGTGCCCTGGTTGCTGATTTGCCTGGCACGACAAGAGACACTATCGAGGAACTCATCTCAGTGCGCGGCATCCCAGTGCATCTGGTGGATACGGCAGGTATCCGCGACCACGCTGATGCCCTGGAAGGCTTGGGCATTGAACGGGCACGGCGCAAGGTTGAACAGGCTGATTTGGTGCTGCTCGTCCTGGATGCCTCGCAAAAATTGACCGCGCCTGACCGCGAATTGCTGCAATCGCTGGCGGAAAAAAAGCGCATCGTGGTGTTAAACAAGCTCGATGCGGCTGTCCCGGAATTGATCGAGCAAATCAGCCAAGAATTGGCCGGAGAAATGCAGGTACGGACAGCAGCCAAGAGTGGCAACGGCATCGAAGCCCTGCTCGACGCGATTCAACAGGTTGTACTGGGCAAGGGCGAAGAGCTGGAGGAGCGGCTGGCCTGTGCGCCCAATCTTCGCCATAAGATGATCTTAGAAAAGACCTTAACTGCCTGTGGTCAGGTTGAAGTAACCCTGCTGGCTGGCGAATCTGCGGACTTGCTGGCCGTTGACCTCCAAACTGTCCTGGATCATCTGGCGGATATCGTCGGGTTGACCACGCCGGATGACGTGCTTGATGCGGTGTTTTCGCAATTTTGTATCGGGAAATAACTCTGAATAGTGCTTTCTCTGCTTTCTAGTCCGTTTTGAAAGGAGTTTGGCTTGGCCAGAAAGGAGTTGAAGTCGGCAACAAAGGAGTTTTGCCGAGTTGGAAAGGAGTTCTGCTCGGCAACAAAGGAGTCTGGCCGAGTAACAAAGGAGTTTTGGTTAGCCGCAAAGGAGTCTTGCCGACTTAGAAAGGAGTTTTAGTCGGCCAAACTCCTTTGCAAGTCGGCAGGAAAGGAGTTCGGCTTGGCAAAACTCCTCTCTTGCCGAGTAGAACTCCTTTCTGGCCGAGCCAAACTCCTTGGCAAACGAGCCGCACTCGTCTCTTACTGAGCCAAAAACAAGGCCAAGCTCGTCCGCAAGCAGGAAAATGAGACGTTACTCTAGCTGCCTTCCGTATGTTTTCTAGCTCGTTAAGAACCGCTGATCGGGAATCTCTGGCTCTAGGTTGCGAAATCGCCCCGCTTAAAATGCCGTTAGAAACCAGTCGGATCCTCATCGTTAAACCGAGTTCGCTCGGCGATATCGTTCATACGCTGCCCGTGGTTCATGCCTTGAAACGCAGCTTGCCTGGCTGTTTTATCGGCTGGATTGTGCAGCAGGCGTTTGCCCCTTTATTGGCCGCAGACCAGAATATTGACGCAATTTACCCCATTCAAATTCCCTCGACTAGCGAACCGCAAGCAGGCCGTTGGGCTTGGTTGGCGGCAGGTAAAGCTACACTGCAAACCCTGCAAACTCTCCGCAAACAATTCCGCCAAGCACCTTATGATCTGATCCTTGATCTGCACGCTTCGTTTCGTAGTGGTCTTTTAGGTTGGACAAATCCTGGCGGGATGCGAATTGGTTTCCGCGATGCCAAAGAACTTAATACCTTGTTTCAGGATCAGCTCGTTGCAGTTCCAGCTGAGGTACAACATGCGCAAGAAAAAAACTTACTCTTCTGCAAACAACTGGGTATTAATGTAGCAGCAGAGGATTTTCATTTGCCTTGCCGAGAGGAAGACAGAGAAGCAGCGCAGATCTTTTTGGCTGAACAGGGCGCAAGAGGTAAGCAAATCATCTACGCCAACCCAGCAGCCCGGTGGCAGACGAAATTTTGGCCGGTTGAACGCTGGGCTGAACTGGCGGATCATTTTGCTGCCCAGGGCAGGTTGTTAGTTTTTGGCGGGAGTAAGCAGGATGTAAACTATATCGCGGCAATTACGCGATTGATGCGCAGTCAGCCGGTCATTGCCGCAGGCCGCCTGAATCTCGCCCAGTCTGCGGCGTTGATCAGTCGTTCTGCGTTGTATGTTGGTCTGGATTCTGGGCCAATGCACATTGCTGCTTTGGCCAAGGTGCCGGTAGTTGCGCTCTTTGGCCCGACTCATCCAGAGCGAGTTGGGCCGTGGAGTGTAGCTTCTCGCATTATCAGAGCTGAGGGCTTGCACTGCCTGGAATGTCGGCAACGCAGCTGTGCGCATCTTGCCTGCATGAAGGGTATTTCGGTGCAGATGGTTTCTGACGCGGCGGCAGCGTTGCTGGAGTCCTGACCATGCGAATCAGCCTGATTATCACCACCTACAACTGGAAAGAAGCCCTTGCCCTGTCGCTCAAAAGCTGTCTCCAGCAGAAAAAAAAGCCGCTGGAGATCATTATCGCGGATGATGGCTCGCGGCCTGACACTGCTGAATTGATCCGCCGGATTGCGGCCAAGGCAGCAGTGCCGGTCATTCACTCTTGGCAAGAAGACGAAGGATTCCGGCTCGCGGCCAGCCGCAACAAAGCCATTGCCAAGACCAATGGCGACTATATTGTCCTGATTGACGGCGATATCATCCTGGAGCGACATTTCATTTTCGACCATGCCCACTTGGCTCGCCCAGGCTGTTTTGTCCAAGGCACGCGGGTGCTGCTCGGCGAGCAATTGAGCAAGGAAGTTCTCTCTGGGAGAAAGCTGCACGACCCCTTTTGTCGCCGAGGCGTGGAAAACCGCAAGAACTGCTTGCGCTCGGCCATTCTTTGCCGCCTTTTTTCTTATCGAGACAGGGGGATGTACGGGGTGAGAACCTGCAATTTCGCCTTTTGGCGCAGCGATGCCTTGGCCGTGAACGGCTTTAATGAAGAGTTTGTCGGCTGGGGCAGAGAGGATTCGGAGTTTACGGCCCGCCTGCTGAATTATGGTCTGATTCGCCGGAACATCAAGTTCAATGCTTTGGCGTATCATCTTTATCATTCGCTGAACGACCGCGCCTATCTGGAGGCGAACGACCAGCTGCTCAAGACCACAGTGGAGCAAAAGCTCACCTGGTGCGAGAAAGGTGTACGCAGTTATCTGTAATTGCGCCCGAACGAGGAGACCTGTTGCATACGTCGCAATTATGCCCTAGGATAGGCGCAGGAACGAGGAAACATCCCAACACAAAATGGCTCTCCAGCGCAGGAGGAGAAAACTATGAGCGGTCTGATGTGGTTACTCTTTGTGGTTATGATGGCCGTGCTCGTGCTGTCAGTGGTTTGGTTGATCGTCAAGCTGCGCCATTTCTCGTATTCGCAGAACCAGACCTATATGGACGACAAGCTCATGCAGGCCATCTTGAAGGACGAGATGATGAAGAAAGAGATGAAGAACGCCTTACTCAAGCAGGCCGGTGGCGTGATCCCAGCAGAGGACGCGCAGCAAGCACCAGCAGAAGAGTGCGAAAAGAAAGTGGCTTCAGACGGACAACCTTGAGAAGCACGCCTGTATCGCCCGGAGGCAGCTGCATTCTCCCTCCTACCTTGCTCGTTCTACCTACGTACCAGGCCCTAGCAGCCGGATGACGGCTGCTTATCTCCCAGGCTTGCCCAGAAAAATTTTATGAGTTGCGCATCTATGGACTCCTTTATCCAACAGGCCGGTCTCGGTGCTATCCTTGACAAGGTGAAGAACGAAGTACGTCTTTCTCTCGAAGAGGGCAAACAGCTTTACAATTGCCCTGATCTTTTAGCTGTCGGCTATCTGGCGAACCTGGTTCGCGAGCGCAAGAATGGCAATCAAGCCTTTTTTATTTACAATCAGCACATTAATTATTCTAACATCTGCACAAATCTTTGTAAGTTCTGTGCCTTTGGCAAAGAGAAGGGCCATGCGCTGGCCTACGAGATGAGCATTGCGCAGATCAAGGACAAAGTACAGCAGCGGCTCGATGAGCCGATCACCGAGATCCACATGGTCGGTGGGATTCATCCTGATCTGCCGTATTCGTACTATATTGAGGCCTTGCGCGGGATTAAAGCTATCCGGCCTGCTGTGCATATTCAGGCCTTCACCTGTGTGGAGATTCAGCACCTGGCTGACCTCAGTGGCCAATCCGTTGCGGCCACCCTGGCCGAACTGCAAGAGGCTGGGCTTGGCTCGCTGCCCGGCGGTGGCGCGGAAGTGTTTAGTCCGCGCATTCGGCAACTGACTTGCCCCAAGAAGCTGGACGGGGCTGGTTGGCTACAGGTGGCACAAACCGCGCATCGTCTGGGTTTGAAGACCAATGCCACCATGCTCTATGGGCATATCGAGACCATTGACGAGCGGCTCGAACATCTTGATGCCTTACGGCAGGCACAGGACGAGACCGGCGGCTTTCTTACCTATATTCCTTTAGCCTTTCACCCGAAAAATACCGAATTTGCGGGCTTATCGCGCACCACGGGTGTGGATGATCTGAAGAATATTGCGGTTGCCCGGCTGATGCTGGACAATTTTCCCCATATCAAAGCCTATTGGGTGATGATCGGCCCTAAGCTGGCGCAAGTGGCCCTTTCTTTTGGGGCAGATGATCTCGACGGCACCGTGAAAGAGGAGATTATCACCCGGATGGCAGGTGGCGAAAGCGAGCAAGCCCTTGGCCATACCACCTTAATCCGCATGATTAAAGAAGCAGGCCGCGAGCCAGTTGAGCGAGATACCCTCTACAATGTTCTTGCTCGCTTTTAAACGCAACAGCCGGTATTTTCTGCAAAGTGCCCTCATGGTTGCGGCCACAGCACACTGTTGCGCGACCTATTTTTCCTTTCTATCATGTCGAGCAAAGAAAAGCAGGTTTTCCTCTGCGCCAGCTGTGGTCATGAAAGCGGCAAATGGCTTGGTCGTTGTCCGCAGTGCGGCGAATGGGACACCCTCAGTCAAGCAAAAGCCAAACCGCGTCTCCTGCGAACTACAGCCCAGGTCTTTCCCTTAAACGGCCAAGGCGGTGAGGAAGCAGAACGTCTTGTCACTGGGATCAGCGAGCTAGATCGCACTTTAGGCGGCGGCATCGTTCCTGGTTCGATGATCCTAATTGGTGGTGATCCGGGCATTGGTAAATCCACGCTGATTCTCCAACTCCTCGCAGCCTTAGCCCAGCAGCAGCACAAGGTGCTTTATGTCAGCGGCGAGGAGTCTGTCCGCCAAATCCGAATGCGGGCAGAACGGCTGGCGGTGCAGAGCGAGCAGATCTTCCTGGCTGCGGAAAACTCGGTACAGGCGATCCTCAGTTTAGTTGACGAGGTGCAGCCTGCCTTTTTAGCCGTGGATTCGATCCAGACTCTCTATAGTGAAACGGTCAGCTCTGCGCCCGGCTCTGTCACGCAAGTCCGGGAATCCACTTCGCTGCTCGTCAATCTGGCCAAGCGCACAGATCTGCCGATTATTCTGATTGGCCACGTCACCAAAGATGGCTCCATCGCTGGGCCGCGTGTATTGGAGCACATGGTCGATACCGTGCTCTACTTCGAGGGCGATAGCAGTCAAGTCTTTCGTCTGCTGCGCACAGTCAAGAACCGCTTTGGCTCGACCAATGAGATTGGTGTCTTTGAAATGAAGGAGAGCGGCCTAGCTGAGGTCGATAACCCGTCTGCCCTCTTTCTTGCCGAACGACCGGTCAATGTGCCTGGCTCCGTGGTCATGCCCAGTGTCGAGGGAACTCGGCCTATTTTGGTTGAAGTACAGGCCCTGGTCAGTCCATCCAGCCTTGGTACGTCTCGGCGTACTGCTATCGGGGCTGATCCCCAGCGTTTAGCCCTCTTGACTGCGGTGCTTGAAAAAAAGATTGGGGTAACGCTGTTCGATCATGATATTTTTCTCAACATCGCGGGCGGCATTCGCATTGATGAGCCTGCTCTTGATCTGGCCGTGATTGTGGCCCTGCTCTCCAGCCTTTATGAGAAAATTGTTGATCCAGCGACTGTGGTTTGCGGTGAAGTCGGTTTAGCAGGCGAGATTCGGGCCGTTGGCCAGATCGAGATGCGCTTGCGCGAAGCCCGGCGACTCGGTTTCAAGACCTTTCTCATGCCCGAATCCAGCCGCAGGCAACTGGAAGCCAGTGCCGCAGAAGGCATTCAAATTTATCCAGTGCGCACCGTGCATGAAGTAGTTGAACGGCTCTTTGTTGCCTAAGCCACCTCGTTAATTTTCCCTCCCTGCTGGACACAGCGCAAAAATATCTTGCAAAGTTGCGCTATAGCATTTACGCTACAGGATTTCTGCGGTTGCTGTCTGCAACAGGATAATCTTTACATACTTTTATAAGTAGAATAAAAAAGGAGACGCAGCATGGATAAGTATACTATTCTCTCCATCGACGGCGGAGGCATCAAAGGACTCATCCCAGCGGCAGTACTTGTTGAGCTGGAGAAGATGATTCAAAAAGAGCGTGGTGATAAATGCAAGATTGGCGAGTGCTTTGATTTTATTGCTGGTACAAGCACAGGTGGTATTCTTGCCTGCCTTCTTCTCATGCCTGATTTAAAAAATCCTGGGTGCGCTCGATTTAGTGCGGTAGATGCGCAGGAGCTTTATCTTAATCACGGTGATGAAATTTTTGATCGAAGCGTTTGGCAGATCATTGCGACAGGAGGTGGTTTAGCAGATACTAAATATGATGCCAAAACCCTGGAACATGTTCTTAAGAAGTATTTTAAAGAGACTACCCTAAAAGAATTAATCCGACCATGTTTGATTACAGGCTATGATGTGCGGAAATATCGTCCTGTTTTCTTTACAAAACATGATGCTGATCTCAATGAAGAGTCTAACTTCTTGGTTCGTGATGTTGCCCGTTCGACATCTGCTGCTCCAACCTACTTTGAACCTGCTTGCCCTGAGAGCTTAGATGATATTCCTAATGCTACTCCAGTTATTGACGGCGGCGTGTTTGCCAATAATCCGACAGCTTGCGCCTATGTTGAAGCTCTAACCAAAGGACGCGGCCTAGGTAAAGGCGTTTGTCCAGAAGAGATTGTTATTCTTTCTCTTGGTACAGGGAGAAAAGCAGAAACCATTACACTTAAACAATGCAGGGATTGGGGTATTGCAGGTTGGGCACGTCCGCTGATTAATATTTTCATGGAAGGCGTTGCGCAGACAGTTGATTATCAGATGCACAGTGTGTTTGCGAGTCTTGAACAACGTACCTGCGGAGATAATGCAGGTAATAAGCCGGAAAATCCCAAAAACTACCTGCGGATTGATGGCGAATTCGGTGATTACAAGAAAAATCTTGACATTGATGGGCTGGTTCCTACAATGGATTGCGCTACTAAGGATAATATGCGCCGACTGTGTTTCTTTGGCAAGCAGCTTGTTGAGAATAACCGAAAGGAGTTAATGACTTTTGTCAAAAACCATCTTGCTATAGCTGTAGCGATATAAAATGATCATATTATATCGTTCTGAAAAAGCTCCTCAACCGAGCATCGATATTTTTTTCTGAGAGCTTTTGCCTGCGCCCATTCATGTTCAATCGGATTAAGATCAGGAGAGTAAGGTGGCAGGAATTCAAGTTCATGTCCACATGAAGAGATGGCCTCCTGAATGTCATCACGTTTGTGAAAGGCTGCATTA
>NZ_JBLWEO010000096.1:0-18937 GCF_048287395.1 Candidatus Electronema sp. PJ
GTTCAAGGCAAAAATTTCCATTGTCCGCGATGCTGTCAGAGCCTATTTGACGCAGCCGATTTATACGCTTGACCCAATCAATCTTTATGCAACTGCGTAACTCATATCAATTCGGCAGGATGGAACTTGAGATCATCTTTGAAATCCGCGAGGACGAGAGCGAAGGCGGATTTATCGCCCGCGCCCTTGGCTGTTCCATCGTCACTCAGGCTGACACGTGGGAAGAACTGCGAACCAATGTGCGGGATGCTATTCGTTGTCATTTTGATGAAGGGCAAGTCTTCGCATTAAGCCTTCCCGGTAAACCCATGTGAAATCCCTCCTGCGCATTTACGCCGTCATCACCAAAGAGCTGCGCCAGCTCCGGCGCGACCGCATGACCTTTGGCATGGTGGTGATGATTCCCTTCATCCAGCTCATGCTGTTCGGCTATGCGATCAACACCAATATCCGCCACATCCCAGCTGGGTTGGTGGATCAGAGCCGCAGCAGTCTCAGCCGCCAGCTGGCGCAGACGGTCGCGGCCACGCAAGTGCTTGCCTTCACCGCCCGTTATGCGGATGTGCGGCAGGCGGAAGCGGCCATTGCCAGCGGAGAGGTGCGGGCGGCACTGGTCATTCCGGCGGATATTGCCGAGCGGCTGGTTCGGCATCCGTCTGCCGGACTGCCCTCCGCTGACAGAAAGAGCAGTCGTCCATTGGCGCAATGGCTGGTTGATGGCGCGGATCCGGTGATTGCCGGTGCGGTCAAGAGCCTGCGCAACATGCCGCTGGCCGAGCTGCTGCGCATTCCAGCCCGCTCCAATCCCCCGACCTTTGAAGTGACCTTGCTCTACAACCCGGAGCAGCGCACGGCAGTCAACACGGTGCCGGGTATAGTCGCGGTCATCCTTACCATGACCATGATCATGTTCACCTCAGCGGCGATTGTCCGAGAGAGCGAACGGGGTAACATGGAGATGCTGATCACCACGCCGGTGCGCCCGATTGAATTGATGCTCGGCAAGATTGTCCCGTATATGTTCATCGGCGGCGTGCAGGTGACGATCATCCTCGGCCTCGGTCATCTGATCTTCAAAGTGCCGATTAACGGCAGCCTGATTCAGCTGGCCTGGGCGACCCTGCTCTTCATTGCCGCCAGCCTGACGCTGGGGCTGGTCATCTCCACCATTGCCAAGAACCAGCTGCAATCCATGCAGATGACCATCTTCGTCCTGCTACCGTCCATCCTCCTCTCCGGTTTCATGTTCCCTTACGAGGGAATGCCGGTTCCTGCCCAGCGCATCGCGGAAATCCTGCCAGCCACCCATTTCATCCGCCTGATCCGGGGCGTGGTGCTGCGCGATGTCCAGCTCCTCAATATGCCCTATGACATAGCCTTCTTAGCCTTCTTTATCGTCTTCGGCTTAACTGTGGCCTCGTTACGGTTTAAGAAGCGGCTGGATTAAGTAAGGGCTTTGCCTGTTGACAGCTAGAAGCCTTGCGCGTTATGCTGCCAACAAAAGCTGCTTTTAAAGACGGTCGCTAGGATTATTGATGACCTACAAACAGGCGATAACTCCTGTTGAAAAAACAAGATGCTCTCCACAACTCTCAGCAGCGGGGTAATGGGCGTAGATGGCTTGCTTGTCCGCGTTGAAGTGGACTTAGCTTTCGGTTTGCCCTTCTTCTCGACGGTTGGCTTGGCAGAAGGAGCGGTGCGCGAGGCCAAAGAGCGGGTGCGGGCAGCGATCAAAAACTCTGGCTACGAGTTTCCCCCGCGTCGGATCACGGTTAATCTCGCGCCAGCCACCATAAAAAAAGAAGGCTCTGGCTATGATCTGCCCATAGCCGTGGGTATTCTGGCTGCTTCGGGCGTTCTGGACTGCCCAGACTTAGCGGAAACCGTTCTGGTCGGCGAGTTATCCCTTGATGGAGCAGTCCGCCCGGTGCGCGGGGTCTTGCCCATGGTTTTGGAGGCCAAGGCCAACCAGATCCGCCGCTTCTTAGTTCCTGCGGAGAACGCCCACGAGGCCGCAGTAGTCCAAGGCATCGAGATCATCGCGGTGCAGAACCTGCGGCAGGCCGTGCAATACCTCCAGGGCGAGCTGGAAATCCAGCCTTCTTTCACCGACCTTGAGGCCCTCTTTGGTAGGCGCAGTGAGTACCCGGTGGATTTCGCGGAAGTGCGCGGCCAAGAGCATGTAAAGCGGGCTTTTGAGGTAGCTGCCGCAGGTGGCCACAATCTGTTGCTCTGCGGCGTGCCTGGCACAGGCAAAACCATGATGGCCCGGCGACTGCCCACCATTTTGCCAGACCTATGCTTGAGCGAGGCCCTGGCCAGCACCAAGGTCTATTCCACGGTTGGTCTGTTGCCCGAAGGTTTACCCCTTTTGGTGACGCGACCTTTCCGTGCGCCCCACCATACCATCTCTGATGCGGGACTGATCGGCGGTGGCCAGATACCTCGGCCCGGTGAGGTCTCGCTGGCCCACAATGGCGTGCTCTTTCTGGACGAACTGCCTGAATTCCACAAGCATGTCCTCGAAGTGATGCGCCAGCCTTTGGAAGATGGCATCGTCACCATTGCCCGGGCAGCGGCTAGTTTCCGCTTTCCAGCGGATTTGATGCTGGTTGCAGCCATGAATCCCTGCCCTTGCGGCTTTCACGGCGACAAAGTGAAAGAATGCACCTGCTCACCCAAGCAGGTGCAGCGGTATCGCAGCCAGCTCTCTGGCCCTTTGCTGGATCGGATCGACATGCACGTTGAAGTACCGCCCGTGCAGGTGCAGGAAATCAGCTCCCGGCAGCAGGGCGAGTCCTCACAAAAGATCCGCGAGCGGGTTAATCGGGCCAGGCGCGTCCAGCAACAGCGTTTTGTCCAAAGCCGGACGATTACCTGCAACGCCCGCATGACCCCGCGTCAGCTTGAAGTCTTTTGCCCGTTAGACACCGCTGGCCAGCAGCTCCTCAACAAAGCGATTGAGCGGCTCGGACTGTCGGCGCGGGCCTATCATCGCATCATCAAAATCGCCCGCACCATTGCTGATCTGGCTGAAGCCGAGCAGATCAACTCAAGCCATCTGGCTGAGGCGGTGCAGTATCGGCGGCAGCAGTATGACGTGCAGTGAAAGGAGAGTAGATTTTTATGCCGCCAGTTTCACATCCTTTCAAGAGAGGTGCCTTGGTTATCCTGATGAATTATGCGGATCATGCCCCGCCGCATGTCCATGTTAAACACCAAGGTGATGTACGAAGCTATCGGATTGAAATCATAACCAGGAACTGGATGCAGCCGGGCCGGGATCTGCAACCAGTCTTGAAGCGGCTGGTGGAAACATGGGTTGAAGCGCACGAGACCGAGCTGCTTGAACAATGGGACAATGCCCGCAACAATCGTCCTGTTTCAATTGTAGGATAAACAGAAATGAAATGGCAGGAATGGCAGACGTTGGCAGACAACGCCCCGTATTGGGATGACCGGCACGAGAAAGGATTGCTGAAGGCTGAATATGTGGCCGACCACACATTGCGCCTGTGGTTTGAAGACGATCTGGATGTTTCGATTTACGAACTGGATTTTTATCCCTTGCTGGTGGAGGAGAATCCCGGCGGCGTGTTTGATCTGTTAAAAGATGCGGAGCGATTCCGTGTTGTGCGTGGAGAATACGCCCTGATCTGGCCCAATCCTGAAACTGGCGCAGACGATGGCCAGACAATAGATGTTGCCCCGGAATGCGTGCGCTTCTTCTGCGAGCGGTACGGCAAAGTGCTCAAGGCATCAACGCCCTGCGCCGAACCAGCGAACAGATGCGCTGCCTGAAAGGAGCCTTGGGCAAAGAGAGAGCAGGCCGCCCGCACTAACCCAGAGCCTAGCCTCAGCGCATTAGCTGATTTCCTCCTCGTTTTCCTCCCACTGCACCTTTTTCACATCCCCTATTTCCGTCTTGGCGACTGATTCAGCCAGCAGTTCGGCAATGCTTTTGTTGAGCACTGGATGGCAAAGCTGTGGAGCGATTTCCGCGAGCGGCGCAAGCACGAACAAGCGCTCATGCAAGGCTGGATGCGGCAGTATCAGCCGCTCAGTCCGCAGTATTTGCCCCTCAATCAGCAGCAAATCAAGGTCAAGGGTTCTGTCGTGATAGCCAGCTTGCTCT
Organism: Candidatus Electronema sp. PJ; assembly: GCF_048287395.1. NCBI lineage: Bacteria > Pseudomonadati > Thermodesulfobacteriota > Desulfobulbia > Desulfobulbales > Desulfobulbaceae > Candidatus Electronema > Candidatus Electronema sp. PJ. The sequence continues at coordinate 4,136 of NZ_JBLWEO010000096.1, forward strand.
GGAAAGCGGACTCTGCCGAATCGCTGCTCCGTTGCCAGCAAGACATCCAGCAAGGCCTCTGGTGCCAGCGAGGTGCGCAGCAAGCCAGCGGCATTGATAAACCAATGCAGGCTGTTCATTCCCACTGGTTTGGTGCAATACGGGGAGGAAAGCTGCTGCGGCACAATGGCCGGGTGTTGGGCTAAAAATTGCCAGGCAGCCAAGAGCAGGCTGCGGGGTTGGCCAAGATTGGAGCCAAGGCCGATGCAGGCGGAAACAAGGGGCATTTGCTTTGTGGTTGGTGATCAAGGAAAATCCCGTTGGCAGCGCAGCAAAGATACCTGACTGGGATGAAGACGCAAGCACAGAATGCGGAGTACCGCTCCTTTTGGGCCGAGTTTGGCTCGGCAGTAAAGGAGTCTTGCCGAGTAGCAAAGGAGTTCTAGTCGGCAACAAAGGAGTTCGGCTTGGCCAAACTCCTTGGCAAGTCGGCAGAAGAGGAGTTTGGCTGACTAAGAAAGGAGTTTTAGTCGGCCAGAAAGGAGTTCTGTTTAGCCAAACTCCTTTCCTGGTTAGCCGCAAAGGAATTTTAGTCGGTCAAACTCCTTTGCTAGTCGGCAAGAAAGGAGTTTGACCGACTTGCAAAGGAGTGAAAACAGGCAGCACAGGAGGGCAAGCCAGAAAATGCCCTTCGATTTTACCGGGAAATCCTGTAAGATGAAAAAATAAAGCAGTGGGCGCAGAGGTGCTTTTTCACCAAGCAAAAAAGGAGGCTGAATATGCCCTATGTCAACATTCGTGTCGCCGGGACACTGACCAGGAAGCAGAAGAAACGCATCGCGAAAGGAGTGACGGAGGTGATTGCCCAGGAAACCGGCAAGCCAGAGTCGTCGATTCTTATCTTCATTGACGAGGTACAGCGAGAAAACATCGCTTCGGGCGGTGAATTGCTGGATCAACAGACTTAAATGGACCGACAGCAGGCTGAAAACCGTTTTGCAGAGCTGCGAAAGCAGCTCCAATATCATGCGCACCGCTATTATGTCCTGGATAATCCAGAGATCAGCGATACCGAGTATGACCGGCTTTTCCGCGAGCTGCTGGACTTGGAGGCGCAGTTCCCAGAGCTGATTACGCCGGACTCGCCCAGCCAACGGGTGGGAGGTGAACCGCTGTCTGCCTTTGCTGAGGCGGTGCATAACCTGCCCATGCTCAGTTTGGACAACGTTTTCGCTGCGGAAGAATTAGATGCTTTTGCCGAAAAAGTCCAGCGAAGGCTGAATTCCTCGGCTCAACTGACCTGGACAGCTGAACCCAAGATTGATGGCCTGGCCGTGGAGCTGATCTACGAACATGGCCTGCTGATTGAAGGCTCAACCAGGGGCAATGGCCTGGTTGGCGAGAATATTACCGCCAATTTGCGCACTGTGCGGAACATTCCGCTCTGTCTGGACGCAGCCGCTCCTGAGCGGTTGGCAGTGCGCGGCGAGGTTTTCCTGCCTCGGGGCGATTTTGCCGAACTCAACCGCCAGCGCACCGAGCAAGGCCAGCAGCTTTTTGCCAATCCACGCAATGCTGCCGCAGGTTCACTGCGTCAGCTGGACTCAAAAATCACTGCGGCCCGACCTCTGAGCTGCTGTATCTACGGTATCGCCGATCTGAGGAGCGTGCCTTGCCAGAATATGGCAGAGCTGTTTGTCTGGTTGGAACAGATGCACCTGCCCGTCAATCCCTTAGTGAAAATTTGCCACAATCTGGCCGAGATTAAGGCGCATTATCTGCGGCTCCAGCAGCTGCGGCACGAACTGGACTACGCGATTGACGGGATGGTGGTCAAGGTCAATGAGTTCAACCTCCAGGAACAGCTGGGCAACACGGCCCGCGCGCCGCGTTGGGCAGTGGCGTGGAAGTTTGCCGCAGCCGAAGCCGAGGCGGTGATCATTGGCATTGAGTACCAAGTCGGGCGCACCGGGGCGATCACGCCAGTGGCGATCTTGGAGCCGGTGCATATTGATGGAACCGTGGTGCGCCGGGCAACGCTGCACAATCAAGAAGAAATCAGCCGCAAAGGTTTGATGATCGGCGACACCGTATTGGTGCGGCGGGCCGGAGATGTTATTCCAGAGGTGGTTAAGCCGCTGCTTGAGCGACGCAGCGGCCAGGAGCAAGCAGTTGTCTTTCCGCAGCAGTGCCCGATCTGCGAACAAGCTCTGCATCGACCGGAAGGCGAGGCGGTAACGCGCTGTGGCAATCTCCATTGCCCGGCGCAAAAGCTCCAGCGCATCATCTGGTTTGCCGGAAAATCCGGGTTAGATATCGATGGACTTGGCCTGAAGAATGTTGAAAAACTTGTTGAGGCCGGGCTGATCAAAGATATCCCCGACCTCTTCGCTTTGCCCAAGGAACAGCTTGCCGCCTTGGAGGGCTGGGGCGAAAAATCAGCGGAAAAACTGCTTCAGGCCATAGAAAAAGCGAAGCAGACCTCGTTAGCACGGTTGCTGGCCGCGCTGGGCATCCGGCATATCGGGAAAACCACCGCCGAGTTGCTGGCAGAGCATTTTGTTGATCTTAACCAACTGCTGCAAACCACGCCAGAACACTTGCTGACTGTACATGGCATCGGCGAGCAGACCGCCAGCAGCTTATGCGACTATTTTGCTGCCCAGGAAAACCGCGAACTGCTTGCTCGCTTGCTCGATTTGGGCCTGACAATCCACAGTGGACTGAAAAAAACAGCGGTCAGCGGCCAGTTGAGTGGCCTGGTTTTTCTTTTCACCGGCACTCTCAGCCATCTGACCAGAGCTGAGGCGGAACAGCGCGTCAAACAACTCGGTGGCGAGGCGGTGAGCAGCCTCAGCAAAAAGGTAACACACTTGGTTGCCGGAGAAAAAGCTGGCAGCAAGCTGCAAAAAGCCGCTGAACTGGGCATTCGCGTGCTCGATGAGCAGGAATTCCTACAAATTATCGGGGAATAAAAACATTGAAGCTATAAAAAATCCAGCAAGTATCACATACTGCTTGCTGGATTTTAGATTTTTCTACTTAAAAAGTTGATCCGTTCCATCCATAGGAGCCTTTCGCGCCAATTGGACCAACTCTCCTGGAATATATAACAACTCCAGATTCATTTTTGACATAGAATGTCGGCGCATCAGCGACATTAGCTTGACCAAAAGTTGCTTGGCCATGTGGAGCGATTGTATGACTTTCACGATCGCTGTCCATTACAACTATAATCGAACTGTTTGTTTCGTTCCGAAAATCTATGCTTGCAGGAACACGAGCTCTAGCCGCAACATCTTCAATTGCATCTGCAACTCTATCAACAACTCTATCAAAGATACTCATAATAACCCTCTTGAATGTGAGATTAAAAGTATAATGTACAATATAAATTTACCCCCCCCCCAAAAAAAAAATCAATATATTTTTATATGTGAAACAAGAATATATTATTTGTATAAAGGCAACAGCAAGTTAAAAAGCCGCAGAGTTGGATATCGCAATGTTGCGATGAGCAGACTTTTCATGCAACTGATTGGGAAAGCATGAGAGCGGATGGGGCAAGATTGCCCCGTAGCAGTCATAGGAGAGTTTACAGCAGGGAGGTCAGTACCTCGCAACTGCGGCAGATTTCCATCTTGTCCTTGCCTTCCTGACCTGACGTGCATTCGCATAAGGTGCCATTGAGAAACCAGCAAAGGTGTCCAGCCTGAAATTCCCACGCCGGGCACTCTTTTTTGCAGTTGCACTTCTTCAGTGTCCAGCATTCTTTGCGTTTTGACGATTCATCGCGACGCTGGTTGACCACCAGAAAAAGCAGTTTCCGTTCAATATGCAGCGGCACGGCCCGCCACCCCTGCTCATAGCTTTGCACGGCCTTCAGGGATACGCCGAGCAACTTAGAGAGGGATTTCTGGGTCTTGTCGAGTTTCTTGCGATATAGGGTAAATTCTTCTGAGGTCATAATCTGCGGATTCAAATAATTGTTGCTGTTCATCAGGACGGTGCCTCGCTGTTGGGCAAGCAGAAGTCTGACGGGAACTGATTGGAGCGGCGAACGGAAAGCCTAAAATACCACACAGTAGGAACCTTCGCAAGGCAAAAATAAATCTGCCAAAAGAATCCCTGAGAAAAGATGGCCCAGCAAAGAGAAGTGCTGGGCCGGAATAAATTTTTCGGACAGCAAATGCTACTTGGCCAGCAGCTCGGTGGCCTCGACTAAACGGATGAACTCGGCTCGATAACCTTCCTCATCTTGGCCTTTGGCACCCTTGGCTAGGGTTAGTACTTGCGGCCAATTCAAGGTGCCTTTCTGCTCAGTGCCGATGAGCAGCATCCCATACCCTGCTACGGCAGCGGCAAAGCGGAAATCCTCGCTGGTGTTGTTCAGAAGCACATCGCGATCTTGCACAACGGTGTCCAAAAGAACAGATTTCTCCGACTGCAAGGGTTTGTAGCGCAGCTTAACGGTCATCAGCTCGTTGGCATACGTACTGCCTGTCTTCTCGTCAGGTTTTTCTGCCTTTTTCTGATATTTAAGCGGATCCACCGCAGGCATGGCTCCGATAGGAATCAGCTCATACAAGGCTGTAACCGTGTGACCAATGCCGATTTCGCCGGCATCCTTCTTAGCATCCTTCTTATCATCATTGAAATCCTCGTCTGCTAAGGCGCGGTTCTCGTAGCCGATCAGTCGATATGCGCCAACCTTGGTCGGGTTAAACTCCACCTGAATCTTGACATCCTTGGCCAAGGCGAAAAGGGTGCCGCTCATCTCTTTGACCATCACCTTTTTGGCCTCTAGGAGGTTGTCGATGTAGGCGTAGTTGCCGTTACCTTTGTCGGCTAAAACCTCCATCGTGTCATCGTGATAATTACCCATGCCAAAGCCGAGCACAGTCAGATAAACCCCGGATTTTCTCTTTTCCTCAATCATTTTTTTCAGTTCATCTGGGCTAGTCACGCCAACATTGAAATCGCCATCAGAGGCCAGGATGATGCGATTGTTGCCGCCAGGCATGAAGGCCTGTTCAGCGAGCTGATAGGCGGTGATGATGCCGCTAGAGGCGTGCGTTGAACCGCCTGCACCGAGTGAATCGATGGCCTCGATGATTTTCTGCTGTTCAGAACCGGGAGTTGGCTCCAGCACGACATGCTCATTGCCTGCATACACGACCATAGCTACCCGGTCTTTCTCATTCAGCTGCCGCACTAGCAATTTCATTCCCTGCTGAAGCAGGGGTAACTTGTTAGGATCCGCCATTGAGCCGGATACATCGATGAGAAAGACCAGATTAGAAGGTGGCAGTTCCTTTTTATCAATGTCTTTGGCCTTGAGACCGATTCGTACCAGTTTGTGGCTGTCTTCCCAGGGGCAAGGGCCGAGTTCAGTGGTCACAGAAAAGGGATGCTCTGAGACAGGCTGCGGGTAGGAGTAGGTGAAATAGTTGATCAGCTCCTCTATGCGCACTGCACCTGCGGGCGGCATCTGTCCTGCATTGATGAATCTCCGTACATTGCTATAAGACGCGGTGTCCACATCAACGGAGAAGGTTGAATAGGGGTTTGCAGTCGGTCTGAGGAAGCTATTCTCCTTGAGCTGGTTATAAGATTCCGTATTCAACGGCATAGGTGGGGATGACGGGCTGATCAGCATCGATTCGTCACCGTCCGCACTCATGGCGGTGACTACATTAACTGCTTGGACAGAACCGGCGGTCATATTCAATTCCACATCACCGGCTATTTCCGTTCCTTGCGTTGGGTTCTCCTGCCCTATAACAACATTAGCACCTTGAATTGCTTCTTCTTTAGAGTGGGCACCTTCAATAATACCTTTGAAGGGATCAAAGCTAGTTTTCTTCTGGCCTGGGCTATTCCCTGTAGCTGCTACCTTTTCCTTGTTCACTTGTGTTGCCGCAGGAGGAGCTGTTTGCGCAGGTAGAGCCGCTTTTTTCTCTGCCTCGTTTTTTGTTATTGTTGCCTTCTGCGCTTCAGTCGTAGAGGATGTGCTGACCTTCGCCGGTGTTTTTTGAGGTGTTTCCTTGGAGCAGCCAGCAAGGGCAAGGAGCAGGACAAAGAGGGCGGCAAGTTGTCTGTGTTTCATGATGGTTCCTGATGGTAAATTGGGGAGGGAACAGCAAGTTAATCATTCTTTTTGACTATCGGGTTTCGTGGGCAACGGAGCAGGTGGGAGTGGAGGGCTAGTTGATATCGCTTAGTTGTCTATTGTACCTGTAGTAGAGACGCATTTAATTGTATCATTTTCAAGAATAAAATTACTACATCCACCTCCAATAATAAGAGCATCACCTTGAGGTGCTTCTTTGTCAGGGGTGTTTGTTGTTATAACATCGTCTTCTGAAAAAAGCCTTTGAACCACCTCGTCCACAACACCTTCAAAAGGATTAAAACCTCCTGTATGAAACGGGCTGTTAAAGTATCCGGCAAGGGCGATGATAAGCATAAGCAGGACAAAGATGGCAGCTAGTTTTCCGGGTTTCATAATGACTCCTAATGGTCATTTGGGGAGGAAACAGCACCTTCTATCTTGCTACCGACGGTTCCAGGCAGATAGGCGACGAGTTTTGGTAGCTTGCGTTAAAATGCCATCTGCTGCCCTTTGGCAGGAAGTTGCCTCTGTTGGAGGAAGAGGAAGCGGTGTAGAAGAGAAGCCTCATCTTAAATCTTTGCTGCTGGATTTTCAAGATGATCTGCTCGTTTTTCCAGCCAAGCAGGTCGGCGAAACTCCTTTTCTAGCCAATAGAACTCCTTTGTTGCCAAGGACAACTCCTTGACGGCTTCAGAGGAGCAGTCTTCTAGCCAACAAAAAACTTGCCAGAAGCTCGAAAAAGGCTCTTTTTCTCGGCAATTCTGTTGAGATGGCCTGTCGCTCCCTACTCTTTCCTGTTGTCTTTCCGCGCCAATCTCATTATAACGGTGTGTACGCTTCGCAAACTGCGGCGTACTCTGAACCAAGCCAGATTTTGGCCGGGCAGACATCCTGCCCGGCCATTTATATTCCCCCAGATGGAGTCTAATTATGCCCCTGAAGTTCGACCTTACCGCTACTACCCTGAGCAGCACCGATGTTACCCAGCTGCAAGCCATGCGCACCCGCTGCGCTCGGCGGATCTTGCTCTCCACCAGCTTGGCTGCTTCTGGCCACCCAGGTGGATCCTTGTCCTCCTTGGATATGCTCTTGGTAGCCTACAGTATCCTCAACCATAATCCGCTTCATCCCCGGATGGCAGAGCGTGACCGCTTGGTTGCTTCCATTGGCCACATTTCGCCAGGCATGTACAGCGTGTTAGCCGAGTATGGTTATTTCAACGAAACGGATTTTCTCTCTGGTTTTAGGAGAACTGGTTCCGGCTTTCCCGGTCATGTCGAGTCCATAGTGCCGGGTGTGGAGTGGGATACCGGCAATCTGGGCCAGGGCTTGTCCGCAGCTGTGGGCATGGCGCAGAGTTTTAAGTTGAAGAAGAGTAGCAACAGGGTGTTCTGCTTGATGGGTGATGGCGAACAGCAGAAAGGTCAGATCACCGAGGCTATTCGGCACGCGGTCAAGTATAAGCTCGACAATCTCACTGTGCTGATTGATCGCAACAAGCTGCAAATTTGCGGCAATACCGAGGAAGTCATGCCGCAATGTATGCAGAAGCTCTACGGCGGCTTGGGCTTCAACACAGTCAAGCTGGAAGACGGGCATGACTACAATGCCCTTTACCAAGCCATGCGAAGTGCCTACCAAAACATCAGTGGTATCCCGACGGTAATTATTGCCCGCACCATCATGGGCAAAGGGATCTCCTTTATGGAGAATAAAGCCAAGTATCATGGCTCTCCTTTGCCGCCTGATGATCTTGCTAAGGCCCTAGCAGAGCTGGGCGTGGAGAATGACTTCCCGCAATGGCAAGAGCGACGCAAGCAGCCTGTGAGCACGCACACCATCATGTCGCCGCGCACGCATTATCCGCAGGTGCAAGCCGGTCAGCCGGTAGTTTATGCCGCTGATAAGCTCACTGACTGCCGTTCTGCCTATGGTACAGCCCTGCTTGGTCTCGCCCAAGCCAATAACAAGGCAGGCGAACCGCCCTTGATCGTGGGTATCTCCTGTGATTTGGAAGGCTCAGTGAAGATGGATGACTTCCACAAGCAGTCGCCGCAGGGTTATCTCGAGCTGGGCATCCAGGAACACCATGCAGCGGCAACTGCCGGGGCTATGAGTTGCGAAGGACTGGTTACGTTCTTCTCGACCTTTGGTTCCTTTGCCGTGTCTGAGGTGTATAACCAGAACCGACTGAATGACTTCAACCATGCCAACGTCAAGATAGTCGCGACACACGTCGGCTTGGATGTAGGCGAGGATGGGCCGACGCATCAGTGCATTGACTACCTAGGCCTCCTGAAGAACTGCTTCCGTTTCTCGGTATTCATGCCCTGTGATCCCAATCAGACAGACCGAATAGTCCGTTATGTGGCGACTCACGCCGGTAATCACTTCGTCGGCATGGGTCGCTCCAAGACTCCAGTCATTACCAAGGAAGACGGCAGCGTTTTCTATGATGCCAACTACGTGTTCACCCCTGGGAAAGCCGATTGGTTGCGCCAAGGCAGCGATGCCACCCTCATTACCTATGGTGCGCTCACGCCTGCTTGCCTTGCAGCCTGGCAATTACTCCAGCAAGAGTCAGGTAAATCCGTTGGGGTGTTGAATATGGCCTCGTTGATCCCTTTAGATAAGGAGGCCATCCTGGCCGCAGCCAAGATTGGGCCGATAGTCACGGTTGAAGATCACCATATAGAGACTGGCCTCGGCGCATCAGTGGCTACCGTGTTGCTTGATCACGGTTTGGCCCCGAAGATGAAACGTTTGGGCGTACATCAATACGGTGGCTCAGGCAAACCATCGGATCTCTACAAGCTCCAAGGCTTAGATGCAGAGTCTATAGCCCGTACCATGCTGGCTCTGCTCGGATAAGAGCGGATTGACCAGGGTGCTGGCTGAGTTGCAACCGCACGCACCTTCCTGCCAAAGAGTTGTTGCCGAGCAATAAAGAGTTCTTGCTCGGTAACAACCTTCTTCTGCCAAGCAACAACCTTCTCTTGCTTGGCCACAAAAGGTTCTGGCTAAACAACAAAGAGTTGTGGCTCGCTAAGAAAGAGTTGTTGCTAAACAACAACCTTCTTCTGCCGAGCAGCAACATTCTCTTGCTTGACAACAAAATGTTCTGGTTAAGCCACAAAGAGTTATGGCCGAGCAGGAATATTTTGTTGCTCGGCAAGAACCTTCTCTTACTCAGCCAGAAACGAATCCAAGTAGGTTGCGGACGTTTAAAACAAGGCTGATTATTTTGTATTGTTATTTTCATCCTTTTATGCTAAGACATAATAATATGTATTATTGGTACGGGTTTAATTATTAGAGGTATAAAAATGAAGAAGCGTAATGGTAAACTGAGCGGGACGGAAATTTTAGCAGCTGTATGTCTTGCCTCACTTATGCTCACAGCCCCTGTTTCTGCTGTATCTGAACAGGAAACTCCTGAAAAAGCCTCGCCAGTTGTAAAAGTTATTCGGAAAGCCATGTTTTGGCGAGGTGACTGGAAGGCAGGGGTTAAGTATTATCTTCCAGGAGATGTTGTTTTTGATGGAGGAGACAGTTATGTCTGCCAGGTAAAGCACATTTCAGTGAATACACCTTCATCTGATCTGACTAAATGGAAACTTCTAGCATCATCAATTTACTGGACAGGTGACTGGAGTGTAAATCTACAGTATATGCCCGGCGATGGAGTGCAGCATGGCGGCAGTAGTTATCTCTGTATTAAGAATCATACTTCATCAGAAGATACTGCTCCGCCGAATGCAACCTATTGGGATTTACTCGCCGCCGCAGGTACAAGCGGAACATCAGGCCCAACTGGTGCGCAAGGGCCAACTGGCAATAGAGGCCCTGATGGAGCTACTGGCCCTCAGGGAGAAACTGGAGCTGAGGGAGCCAAAGGCGCAACAGGTGAGCGTGGCCCAATAGGTGCAACTGGTCTTCGGGGAACACAGGGACTAACAGGCCCAACGGGTATTCAAGGGCCAACAGGCAACAAAGGTCCTCATGGAACGACTGGTAATCGCGGCCCGATAGGTGAAACTGGCCCGGATGGGAACAAAGGCCCTGACGGAACGACTGGCCCGCAAGGGCCAACAGGAGCTGAGGGAGTCAAAGGTACAACTGGTGATCGTGGCCCAATAGGCGAGACTGGCCCGGATGGTAATAAAGGCCCGGATGGATATTGGCCTTCAAGGAGCAACCGGTGCTCAGGGTGTAACTGGAGAGAGAGGTGCTACTGGCCCGACTGGATTAACTGGTGCTGAAGGTGCCAGAGGCGTAACTGGTACTACAGGTGCTGAAGGAATAACCGGCCCCACTGGAGCCAAAGGCGCAACGGGAGCAACCGGTGCTCAGGGTGCAACTGGAGAGAGAGGTGCTACTGGCCCCACTGGATTAACTGGTGCTGAAGGTGCCAGAGGCGTAACTGGTACTACAGGTGCTGAAGGAATAACCGGCCCCACTGGAGCCAAAGGCGCAACGGGAGCAACCGGTACTCAGGGTGTAACAGGAGAGAGAGGTGCTACTGGCCCGACTGGATTAACTGGCACTGAAGGTGCCAGAGGCGTAACTGGTACTACAGGTGCTCAAGGAATAACCGGTGCTCAGGGTGTAACAGGAGAGCGAGGTGCTACTGGCCCCACTGGATTAACTGGTGCTGAAGGTGCCAAAGGCGTAACTGGTGCTACTGGCCCAGATATTGCTGACATGACATGCCCCGCAGGACAGGTGGTGACTGGATTCAATGGTAACTCACCGATCTGTTCCACCCCTGGATATTTGATATTCGTGAGTTCCGCAACATATCAGGGCAATTTGGGTGGATTTACTGGTGCGGATGCGAAGTGTCAATCCTTAGCAGAGGCAGCAGGACTTTCTGGAACATTTAGGGCATTGCTGTCATCGAACGTAACGAATGCCAGGGATCGTGCCGATGTAGCAGTTGGTCCATATACCTTAGTCGACAGGAGGACGATAGTCTCTTTAACTTATGGGGGACTTTTCGGTGGCTCTATAAACGCAGCAGTCAATATGGACGAAACCGGTCAATTACAGACAGGAATAGCCTATACCGGAACAGCAGCTGACGGCATTGGCGGCGGGAACGGTACCCACTGCTCTAATTGGGCAAGTACTATCTCTTCTGCTTATACAGGTAATATTACGGCCACGGATAGAACATGGATAACATCATCTCCAAGCACAAGTCCTTGTAGCAATCTTTACCACATTTACTGCTTCCAGAGGCCTTGGTCTTGGTAGCATCATGGATTGCAAGCAAGCAGCCTGAAGAAGACTGCCAAATACAGCCGTAGATGTGTTTCCAAACCGGGAGGAGCCGCAAAGCTTTCCCGGTTTTTGTATTTCCTCCCAGCTATCTCCCCGCTGCCTTTGCGGCCAACTCGGTAATAGCGTCCCAGTTTTCTTTTTCAAGCAACTCTGGCGGCGTAAGCCAGGAGCCACCCACGCAGGCTACATTGGCGAGCGTCAAGTATTCCTTGCAGTTCTCCTGGGAAATCCCGCCAGTGGGACAGAAGGTGACACGAGGAAAGGGGCCATGCAAAGCCTTGAGCATCGGCACGCCTCCTGCTGCCTCAGCTGGAAAGAACTTTAGCTCAGTGAAGCCGCGCTCCTGGGCGAGCATCAGCTCAGAGGCGGTGGCGATGCCTGGGATTAAGGGAATCGGTCCGTCATGAGCAGCCGCGAACAGGGACGGAGTCAAGCCAGGACTGATGGCGAACTGACCGCCCACTTGCGCCACTGACCGCAAGTCGTCCGAGGTCAGCACTGTGCCTGCGCCGACAATGATTTCCGGTACTTCTGCGCTGATCCGGCGGATGCCGTCTAAGGCGGCAGCCCCGCTGCGCAAGGTGATCTCCATTACCCGGATGCCGCCTGCCAGCAGTGCCTTGGCGAGCGACACAGCGTGGTCAGCATTGCGCAGCACAACCACCGGCACCACCGGCCCGGTGTGGAGAATTTCCAAAGGGGACAGTTTGCCGCGCTCGTTTGCCATGCCTTGCTCCTCGTCGCCGGATGTTGTTGCAGAAGAAGTGGGAGGAATCCCGTGTTTGCCCGAACAGTTCGGGTCAGATAGTAAACACCTTAGCTGTAGCAGCGGAAAAAGTCAACCCAGCCCCGCAGCCAAGTGCGAACTGAACGGGAGAACAAACAGGAAGTTCCTGAATGCAGTGGCGTTTCCTAGTCGCTACTGGTATGATGGGCAAAGCTTACCATTTATTTTTCATTGAGGAGACTCATCATGAACTATTCTTCTGAAGTAAAGGAGATGCACTGCATTGCCCTGGGCACGAACCACGGCCCTGCGCCTATCCCCCAGGAAGGGCAGTGGAATCAAGTGCGACAGATTGGCGAGATCAACGGTCTGAGCCATGCTGTTGGCTGGTGTGCACCGCATCAAGGAGCCTGTAAGTTGACCCTGAACGTCAAGGGCGGGATTATTGAGGAGGCCCTGATCGAGACTGTCGGCTGCACGGGCATGACCCATTCCGCCGCAATGGCCTCGGAGATCCTGCCGGGCAAGACCATCTTGGAGGCCCTGAACACGGATCTGGTCTGTGATGCAATTAACGTGGCTATGCGGGAATTCTTCAAGCAGATCTGCTACGGTCGTAGCCAATCTGCTTTCTCTGAGGGTGGTCTGCCTATTGGTGCAGGTCTGGAGGACTTAGGCAAGGGGCTGCGCACAGTCACTGGCACCACCTACGGCACCAGGCTGAAAGGGCCGCGCTACTTGGAGCTGGCCGAGGGCTACATTATGGAGCTGGGCTTAGACAAGAACGACGAGATCATTGGCTACAAGTTCCTTAAGATCGGGCCAATGCTGGATGCAATCAAGAAGGGCGTTGACCCAACAGAGGCAATGGCAAAAGCCACTGGCACCTACGGACGGTTTGCCGAGGCGGTTAAAACTGTTGATCCCCGGAAGGAGTAAGATCATGGCACTGTTTGAAGGATACGAGCGGAGAATCGACAAGATCAATGCAGTACTGGCCGAGCACGGAATCAAAGACTTGGCCGAAGCCAAGCAGATCAGCGCAGATGCAGGCGTAGATGTCTATGCCCTAGTCAAAGGGGTGCAGCCAATCTGCTTTGAGAATGCCTGCTGGGCCTACATCGCTGGAGCAGCTATCGCCCTGAAGAAGAAGCAGACCAAGGCGGTAGAGATCGCCTCAACCTTGGGCATTGGCTTACAGGCATTCTGTATTCCCGGATCGGTAGCAGAGAACCGTAAGGTAGGCATTGGTCACGGCAACCTGGCAGCGCGTCTCCTCAGTGAGGAGACCAAATGCTTCGCCTTCCTTGCTGGGCATGAGTCCTTTGCCGCTGCGGAAGGAGCGATTGGCATTGCTAAGTCTGCTAACCGGGTGCGGACAGAACCATTGCGGGTGATCCTCAACGGTTTAGGCAAGGATGCCGCTTACATTATCTCGCGGGTCAATGGCTTCACCTACGTGAAGACCCAGTATGACTATCTAGGTAGCACCCTGAATATCGTGCTGGAGAAAGCCTTCTCCGAGGGCGAGCGGGCCAAGGTTCGCTGCTATGGTGCAGATGACGTGCGCGAAGGCGTGGCCATCAATCATCTGGAAAAGGTGGATGTGTCGATCACGGGTAACTCGACCAACCCTACCCGTTTCCAGCATCCAGTGGCAGGCACCTACAAGAAGGAATGTGTTGAGCTAGGCCGGAAATACTTCTCTGTAGCCTCTGGTGGTGGCACTGGCCGCACCTTGCACCCGGATAACATGGCTGCTGGCCCAGCCTCTTACGGCCTGACTGATACAATGGGCCGGATGCACTGCGATGCCCAGTTCGCTGGTTCCTCCTCTGTACCTGCGCATGTCGAGATGATGGGCTTTATCGGCATGGGCAACAACCCGATGGTCGGGGCTTCAGTGGCAGTAGCCGTGGCGTTGCAGCAAGCAGCTCGCTAAGGCAGACCTAACAGCTTGGGATGCTGGTCAGAAAGCAACAGCATCCCATTCTCACTCTCCTGATTTATCTTCTGCTGCCCTGCTTATTGCATTGGCTCTGACAAGCACTCAGGCATCGCTGCGGCATCCTCGTGCCCTGGCATTTGCTTTGGCAGATCTGCTGACAATTAGGTGCGCTTTGACAGAGGGCGGTATTGATGCTACCGGTCTCCTCATTTCTCGGTTTCAGATTTATAGGTGAGGTAATTGCAGCGGCACAGATATTCCTTTGCCTGCCTTTCTGGGTAGAGAATACCGATCCCCCTGGCCTCTACCTGCTCGCCCTTGCGGAAGACGAACAGGGCAGGTTTCTTGTCCACGCATTCCTTGGGAAAGACATGGACGATCACGTATTTCCCAGAAGCAGTTTGCACGCCGGGCTGCCGACTCTGTCGGGCAATTGATACTGTCCACGTTCCAGCAGGAAAAACAGGAAAGGGTGTTGGGCCGAATCCGTTGATTGTTGATCAGGTGCTGTCTGAATATCGCCCGTTCTCGAAATAATATAGCTGTAGCGATATAAAATGATCATATTATATCGTTCTGAAAAAGCTCCTCAACCGAGCATCGATATTTTTTCTGAGAGCTTTTGCCTGCGCCCATTCATGTTCAATCGGATTAAGATCAGGAGAGTAAGGTGGCAGGAATTCAAGTTCATGTCCACATGAAGAGATGGCCTCCTGAATGTCATCACGTTTGTGAAAGGCTGCATTA